>JAYPMN010000196.1:0-2500 GCA_038129925.1 Flavobacteriaceae bacterium | reverse complement strand
TATAATAATTAGTGATATTATATATTTAAATTTTCTTAAATAGTGTATGCCAAAATAACTGCGATCAGAATTACACTAAGTTTTTTAAAATTAAACTTGTGATTTTCAGCACTTTCAAATAAAATTGTAGTAGAAATATGTAAAATCATTCCCATAACCCAAGCAGTGATCTTTGGCTCGAAATCAATCAGGGAAGGAACATAGATCACCAAAAAACTACCTATTGGGGTCATTAAAGAAAATAAAATCAGTCCAAACCACTTGATATTGAGAGAAATATTTGTTTTTTCCATTATCAAACATAATATAATTCCTATAGGTATTTTATGAATTACGATTCCATAAGTCAATTCAACTTGGTTATACAATGGCATGCCCTCTATCAAAGCGTGTAAGCACAGACTAACCCATAAGGTTATCGGAAAAACTTCAGAGGTGTTAGAATGATAATGCCCATGCTCTGCTCCTTTAGAGAAATATTCCAAAAAAATTTGAAATAAAATTCCACCCATAACAAAAACAGACAACAGCTTGTTTCCGTGGGAAAAGATATTAGGTAATAATTTAAAAATAGTTATTCCCAGAAGGAATGCTCCGCTAAATGAAAGAATTAATTTAAGCCCAATAGTCTTCTTGAGGGTTAAAAATTGACCCAAAAATATACCCAACATGGCCCCTAAAAAAGGAAGACTCAAGATCCAAACATCTTTAAGTATCATACCAATAAAAAATAGAATAATTTTACCCAAAAGTAGTACTTTTAGTTCGAATTACTTTTGATGGAGAATAATTTTAAGATGCTAGCCAAGACATTCTTTGGAATGGAAAAACTCCTAGCAAAAGAGTTAAAAAAACTTGGAGCTACTCAAATTTTTGAGGGCAATCGATTGGTTCACTTTACCGGAGATAAAGGTTTTATGTACAAAGCAAATCTTTGTTTGCGAACTGCTATAAAAATTCTAAAACCCATTTTTGAGTTCCGAGCTGAAAATGAAAGTGTTCTTTACGAAAAACTTTATCAATTTGATTGGAGTGGTATTCTTTCAGCGGATCAAACTTTTGCCATTGACAGTGTGGTTCATGGGAAGGTTTTCAACCATTCACTATATGTGACTCAGCGGTGTAAGGATGCTATTGTTGATCGATTTAGAAAGTATAATGGAAAAAGACCTTCGGTTGATACTCGATATCCAGATATTCGATTACATCTCCATATTTTTGATCAAAAATGTAGTTTGTCACTCGACAGCTCCGGTCAATCATTGCACCATAGAGGTTATAGGTCACTTACCAATATAGCCCCAATCAATGAGGTGTTAGCTGCGGGGATCATCATGTTATCGGATTGGGATCAGAGAACAGATTTTTTGGATCCCATGTGTGGGAGCGGAACCTTTCTGATTGAAGCTGCAATGATGGCTTGTAAAATCCCAGCAAACCTCAATCGTAACTTTTTTGCTTTTGAAAAGTGGAAAGATTGGGATGAGACACTTTTTTATAAGATTAAATATTCAAAACTTAATAATGTCGTTTCTCCTGTGGGAAGAGTGTATGGTTTTGATAAAGCCCCCTCTGCGATTGAAAAAACAATTAATAACATTAAAAACGCAGGGCTTGAGAACTTTATAAAAGTAAATAGGGCCGATTTTTTCAAATCTCAAAAAATGGGTGATACACCGCTTCACCTTTTGACCAATCCTCCTTATGGTGAACGTATTGAGGGAGATATTAATTTATTATACAAGAATTTTGGTGATACTTTAAAACGTACATATCCAAATACACAAGCATGGATTATCAGTTCTAACTTTGAAGCATTAAAGTTTTTTGGACTTCGACCTAGAAGAAAAATTAAACTTTTTAACGGAAAGTTAGAGACGCGTTTGTGTAATTTTCCCATCTATGAGGGAACCAAAAAAATTCACAAACTCAGCAATATAAATCCCAAGCCCTCGCAGAATTAAATTTTGACAGGAATTGCGTATGTTAGTGTGTAGTTAAAGCCTGCACCCCAAACATTTTCATCGGTTTTTTTGTTAAAACCAGGGATATACAAATTGTCAAAATTCTCAGGACGTGTATCACTCATCAACCTATTGAGTCTTAAACTGAATCCCATGTAAATATTATTGAACATTTTTACTTTGATCCCTGCAACAACTTCCACCCATCGGGCCGAAAGTGACTCTTGCTCTCTGATTTCTGCCCCATTTTTTATAATTTCTGTAGCCCAATAATGATTTGTTTGATAGGGTTCGTATTCGTTTATTTTCTGTTTGTGAAAACTGCTTCCCAAACGCATTCCCAGATAAATGGCATTGTTCATTCCTTTCCAGTTTTTATACATATTGTAATCAAATCCGAGTTTTAGGTAGGTTCCTGAAGTCGTAAAATTGATACGCTCTGATTGTTGTGTTTTTCTTTCATTACCCAATTCAATAGCGCCATAAAACTCTGAGAAAACCCTTATGTCTCCTACCAATTCCAAGCCGAAATAGTC
>JAYPMN010000195.1:0-3627 GCA_038129925.1 Flavobacteriaceae bacterium | reverse complement strand
CCAATGAAATCAATCATCACAATAAAAATCTACTCGAAAAAATTCCAAATTAATCCTATTCGAAGTGAAAAATCACGGTAGGGTATATAAGGGGCAGTATAATAGTCATATGGGGTATCTGGAAAAATCAAATGTTCGATAGGAGCATTGATATTTTCAAGCTTGACAAATAAGCGCGAACTTTTAATTTTAGCATTAAAGAAAAAATCTACACGAGGATACTCCCCAATTTTAGTATTGTTCTGCGTGACAAACTCAGCTATAAGAGGGTTGTATTGATCTGCATAATAGTCAGTAAAAAATACAAATGTTGCACCAGATTGAAAAAAAAGGGCTTCATTAAACATTGACGATGTAAGCATCAAAGTACTTCGTATTAACCACTCTGGAACGTTTAGCCCCGGCTTTTGAAGAATTTCATCAGGATCCTCTTCCTTAGTTGCCCTTTGATATTGAACATTGTTGATCCATGAAAATTTCCTAAAATTTAGCCGCTGATCAAAACGAGCTTTAAGGTAATCGATTTTTTTGTTCAGCTGAAGTACCTCTAATTTAAATCTCTCATTTAAAAATTTTATAGGAGTGATATTATTAAAAAAGGTATAATTATCAATTGATGTCCATTCTCCAGAGAGACTTCCCCATTTTGGATGAGAGAGCACAAGGCTTTTCGTTTTAAATTTTTGATTCAATAAATCAGGATTGTGCCAATCGTATTCTCGATAATCACTCCGAAATAAATAATAGTTAAAATTCAATGGCTGGGAGCGGTCTTTATAACTCGCTTTTAAATGAACATCTTTAATCAAAGGTCTGCTTGCGGTGATATGCCATGACTTAGTTCCGTAGTCTTCCTGAAATGAATTGTAAAATCCTGCCTGAGCTTCAACTCCCAAAATAGATTTGGACCAATTCACCTCCATTGCCAACTGACTAGCGTCTATTCTATTGGGTAAAAGGGTATCTTTTTCATATTCGTTTTCTGCAAAAGTGTAATCCCACTGTACATGATGTAAGTCAATATCTAACTTACCTAAAAGAGTATTTTCAAATTTTGTATAAACTGAATTTTCGAAAGTAGTATGGTAGGTAGTATCCGCCACTGCTCCATTATATGTCTCTAAGAAATATCTATTTACATTTTGCTGATTTACATGATAATTTTTATTCTCGTAATTAACTCGATAGCCAATAGTCATTGCGTAAGCCGTAGTATCTTTTGCAACAGGAAACATACGGTATTGGTGATCCATAAAATAGCGTTTACCGGCAAGGATACTGGTCCCACGCGTCTGGGTGGGTAACTGAGAACGGTCTAAAAACCCATCGTAAAAAACAAACTCCTCTTCTCCGTTTTCATTGAGTATTGGTTGTCCTGATTCATCTGCAACTACATAATTGGGGGCATTTTCAAAAAAGTATACACCGTCATTACTTAGCCCTCCGTTAAAATCATTTTCTAATGACTGGGTGGTTTGATGGAATCTCATTCTATAGCGGTTATTATAGGTCTGATATTGGCTACTCAATCTAAATTGCCGTGATCTACTTAAAGAATAATTATATTTTCCTTCAGAACGAAATCCCTTAAAGGAAACCGCGATATTAAATTTTGGCGAAGTATTAATTGCTAAAGTAGCATCTAAATGTTGGCCTTGCTGAAAGGTGGTCTTAAAAAAAAGTTCTGTATAGGCAGAAGGCATTTCGTAATAGGGCACATCTTCCTTTTCGAAATAACCGAAGTGTTTTACCCGAGCCCCCATCTGAGGGGTAAATGATTGTTCGTGGAAATCATATCCCAACTTATTAAAACCCTCTCCCATATTGGGTAAGGGTAAATATTCAAAATAGTCCCTTCTCAAAAAGTTGAAGCTGTACTCCCCCTCTATGGAAAGAGATGTGTCCACCGATTTTTCAGTTTCGTCCAAGTAAAGGATTTTATAATCCGATATCGTCACCTCATCCATTGATTTAATGTACGGGATATAGCGTTTCTTTTTGGGCTTTTTTGGCTTGGCTTTTTCTTCTTGTTTTTGCTTATCAGAAAGGGTAAGAGAATCTTGAACTGCGGTTCCCAAACTCGTTGCGGCAGGCAAACTGTCATGAACCTCTACAACTAAATCTTGGCTGTAAACCAACACAGAAATTAAAAAAAAGCTTACCGAAAGGCCAATGCGCATGCCTAAATTATTTGTTTGCGAAGTTATGATAAATGTGAGTAATTTGTTATACATGAAGCCAAACTTAAATCAGATCAATTGAAAAGACTGCAGAGACAACTTACCGAATTACTTGAAGCTGGCACAGACGAAGCTGGTCGCGGTTGTCTAGCAGGCCCCGTTACAGCTGCAGCAGTAATCCTACCTGAATCTTTTGAACTCCCTTATCTCAACGATTCCAAAAAACTAACCGACAACCAACGTTATGCTTTGCGACCTATGATAGAGGCACAAGCAATGTGCTTTGGGATTGCCCATATCTTTCAGGATGAGATAGACGAAATCAATATTCTAAATGCCTCCATCAAGGCGATGCATCTTGCTCTGGATAAACTCAAGCTTACACCTGGCTTTATAGCAGTGGATGGAAATCGGTTTAAAACCTACAAGAATATTCCTCATGAATGCGTGATCAAAGGTGATGGAAAATATTTAAATATTGCAGCGGCTTCTGTTTTAGCAAAAACCTACAGGGATGACTTTATGAAGAAATTGGATTTAGATCATCCACAGTACCAATGGAAAAAAAATAAAGGATATCCAACCTTAGCACATCGAGAGGGGATTCAAAAGTACGGGATTTCTGAGCATCACAGAACTTCATTTCAATTACTCCCTAAGCAACTCAAGTTGAATTTTTAAGTTCAAATCTGAATAGAGACGGTTGATAACATTTATGAAAAAAATCAAAAAGCAATCTAGAGTTTTTTATTTTTGAACTCAATGAGATTTGCATTTAAACTAGCCTTTGTAGCCTTGTTTTTTTCTTGCAGTACTGCAGAAAAAAAAGCCCCAGATTTATTGAGTTGTATCCCTCAAAACACCTTGGCTATTATTCAACTTAACGACCAAAATATGTTAAATAGTGCGCTGTCAAGTGCTGAATTTTTAACTCAAATTTTGGCTCTTGAATCAACACTCTACTCCGAAGCCGTGAGTCTATTACCAGCCCAATTTCCATCAAAAGCACTTATGTGTTTTACACCAGAAGGTAAATCCGGTTTCGGTGTTAGTTTTTTATATACTGTACAAGCTCAAGACAGCATCAAACTACCAGAGGGTGAAACCTTTGAATACGACAAAGTAAAAGTCGCCGTTTCCGAAGTAAATAGTAAAAAAACCTACCACACTTTAATCAAAGGGATTTCAATAAGTAGTAGTTCCAGACTCATATTGGAAAACAGCATACGAAATATTCAAAATAATCGTCTTGGAATACAAGAGGGTGTACTTTACGATCTAGCAAAAATAAGTGACGATAATGCAGCTTCAAACCTTTTTATTCGTCAAGGGTTTGACCAAGCATTAGCGGAACTATTCCCCGATACACCACTATTCCCATTTTTAGGATCTAGTTGGTACTCTTTTGATTTCAACACCAAAAAAGAACCTTTTACGCTAGATGGAG
>JAYPMN010000194.1:0-3631 GCA_038129925.1 Flavobacteriaceae bacterium | reverse complement strand
CATCTGTAATTTTTTTTCTATAATTGGTAGGTATGGTTTCGTTTTGTTCATTGTTGAGAACATAAAGATCGAGGTCACCGTCTCTATCAAAATCTATAAAAGTAGCTGCCATACTATTCCCCTTATCAGCAACTCCATAAGCTTTCGCTTCTTCCTTAAAAAAAGGGTTTCCGTTTTCATCTAAACCTTGATGAATGTATAATTTATTTGCTCTATTTTCTTCATGCATAGCTCCACAGACGTAAATATCGGGAAGACCATCTTCATTTACATCTGCAACTGTTACACCAGTAGACCAAAATCCTTTTGAGAATAATTTTGAGGATTCGGTTAAATCTTCGAATCTTAAACCGCCTTTGTTAATATAAATTCTATTGGAAACCATATTTCCAGAAAAAAAAAGATCTGGCAGTGAATCATTATTGAAGTCAGCAACCGCAACTCCTCCCCCATTAAATATATATTCATTAGTTAGTATATTAAAATCATCCGTTTCAATAATTCGATTGTTGAAATTAATATTCGTTTGGTAAGGACGAAGCTGTCTAAAGAGTGTACTGTTAGATTTAGAACACCCATATAAAAGGGCTATAATTGGTATAACCAAATAAGATTTAGTAAAATATTTCATAGCAGGAATAAAAAAAGCCGTAGAGTAAAAATACTCTACGGCTTTTAACTTTACAAGAATTAATTCTAATAATTAGGATCTTGTGTTAAAGTCGGCTGACCATCTAAGAATGATCTATCAATTGCATATGTTGGAATAGGATAGAATTGATTTTTAGGAGCCGTAAACTGCTTACCTTGTAAATAAACTCTATATCTCGATTCTCTTGAAAGATAGTCATTAAGGACTTGACTTTGAACACCCCATCTTTGAAGGTCAAAGAAACGATTTCCTTCCATAGCAGTCTCTAAGCGTGTTTCATAACGAACAGCTCTTCTAGCTACCGCTTGATCTGTCCAAGCAGCGGTGTATTCACCTATGTTATAATTTGCTGCATAGTTGTCAGTAAGCGTGTACTCTGGACGAGTTGCGCCCTGGATTGCTTCTTTATGGAAATTGTCTGGATTAGCAGCACGAGCTCTAATTCTGTTTACAAGAGCTCTTGCTTCTTCTAACTTACCTAGTTCAACTTTAGCTTCAGCAGCCCACAAAATTACGTGACCTAAACGCAAAATTCTAAAGTTGTTAGCTGAGATATTACCCCAACCACTGATACCAAAACCTTCTGGCTCTGAAACGTGCTTTTTAGAAAAATATGGTCCAGCATATGTTAGATCACGAATGTAATCCACCTGCATGATGTGGTGTCTTTTATAAAGAATACCTGGACGACCTACAGTGTGATCAAGCCTTGGATCAACAGATGGGTTTCCGATTGGTTCTCCAATATTTGGACCAGTAGGGTTAGTGATGTGATTTGTTTTCCAAGACTCATCTAAAAGTGGTAAACCACTAGCATCTGTTTGGAAAAAATCAACCAAATCTTGAGGAGCCTGAAGGAAACCACAACAACCCCAAGGAGCAATGTATGGGTGTGCTAGTCCGATCTCTTTATTACCAGATTCGTCATTTGCACTTGAAACTGCGTATTGAATCTCAAAAATTGACTCACTATTGTTACGTGTTGCAACAAGATAGTTGTCCTCAAATTTATCAACTAGAGTGTATGGCCCGTTATTAATGATATCCATTAAAATTGGCTCGGCACCTGCCCAATCGCCTTGATAAATTTTAGCTTTTGCAAGATACGCTTTTGCTGCCCAGCTAGTTGCTCTACCAACCTCTCCTTGTGTTGCAGGAAGTGCTGAAGCAGCGTCAGAAAAGTCTTGCTCAATTTGAGACCAGATTTTTCCAGTATTTGCAATTTTTGTAGATTCCAAATCGCTGATATCAAAGTCAGCGTCACTAACATACTTAGGTGTTCTATACATCTTTTGCATTTCAAAATGCTGCCACCCTCTTATAAATTTAGCTTCACCAATGATTTCGGCTGCTCTAGATGCAGAGATATCCTCAGCTTCAGCAACACTGTTAATTACATCATTAGCTCTACCAATTCCCCAGTAACCAGATCTCCACTTGTCGCGGTTATGCACGTTAAATGTATTAAAGTCATAACTTTCAATAAATGAATGTTCTGGCTGGTCACCGGCATCTGTTCCTTTTAGTGCATTATCAGAAGAAATTGAACCAAATATCCAAGACCAGGTTGAATAATACCAGGTTCCCCCGCCACTCATACCATAACCAGCTAAGGTTCTGTATGCAGAGACTAGTTTTCCTTCTACACCGGCCGCATTAGCTAATGCAGGGCCCGAAAGGGACGCTTGCGGCTCTTTCGTCAAAAAATCCTCTTCACATGCAGTTATTAAAGTAAAAACTGCTAGTAAAGTGAATAACATCGTTGTTTTTAAATTTTTCATTTTTTAAAAAAATTAGTTATTAAAATAAATTTACGTTCAATCCAACAAGTAAAGTTCTTGATACAGGCATAAATCCTCCATCATAACCCAGTTGTATATCGTTTCCAGTTTGAATTTCTGGGTTGAGTCCAGAATAATCAGTAACGGTCAGTAAATTTTGACCTTGGAAATAGATATTTCCTCCACTAATACCAAGTGCATTATTAATTGTATCACCGAAAGTATAAGTAAGCTGTACGTTTCTTAGTCTGAAATAAGACCCGTCTTCTATTAAATAGCTAGATGTTCTACTACTAATCTGATCGTTTGCATCCATAATTGGGGATGTAGCATCTGGGTTAGCAGCTGTCCATTGAGCTCTTGGAGCTGATGGGTTAGCAGGTTGCCAAGCCTCAGTTAATGCTCTAACTGATCTATTCCCTTGGAATGTATTAAAGTCGGCAAAGTATCGAACATAGTTATAAATATCATTACCAACTACACCGTTACCGAATACATTCAGACTAAGGTTTTTATATGTTAAGTTTAAATTAACACCGAAAGTAAAGTCAGGGTGAGGATTACCAATTATTGTTCTATCGTCATCGTTAATTTCACCGTCATTATTAATATCAGCGTATTTGAACTTACCAGGAGCATTATACCCAGTGGTACCGTATGGTGCCCATGCGTCTGCTTCTGCTTGAGACTGGAAAATTCCCTCTACTTGGAAACCATATAATGATGAAATTGGACTTCCAACTTGTGTAATGTTAAGAGCAGGTACCCTTCTGTTGGAACCAAAAATTGGTGTATCAAACTCATCTAATTTTCTGATTTCGTTGACATAGGAAGAAATATTACCTCCTATAGAAACATTTAAGTCTCCAAAGTCTTCATTTACATCAAATGCAAAATCAAAACCTTTATTATACATTTCACCAATATTAAATGCAGGTGCTCCAGCATCTCCCGCTGAATATATTACAGGAACTACTAACAGTAAATCAGTCGTTGTTCTGTCCCAAAGATCTAATTCAATGAAAAGTTTTTGATCAAAAAATAAAGCATCTAAACCAATATTGTTAGAAGTAGTCGCCTCCCATTTTGCATTAGGGTTACCAAATTGTGACGCATCATAACCTAGAGTTGGACTACTCGCACTACCATCAATTGGATATCCAGAGTTGTATGCTGAAGATCTAAACTGTGTATATGC
>JAYPMN010000193.1:0-3669 GCA_038129925.1 Flavobacteriaceae bacterium | reverse complement strand
CTTTGGGAATTTTACCCCCCAAAACAGTATATTTTTTTGGATTTTTAAGAAAATCTACAATTTCTTGTACTTCCTCTTTAGCGCCTTCCAATCCAGCTACATCTTTAAAAGTAGTTTTGACATCTGTATTTTTGTCAAAAAGTTTTGCTTTGGATTTTCCAATATTGAAAATTTGTCCTCCTGGCCCGCCAGCCCCTCCTCCAGACATACGTCGCATAAGAAAGATCCAAATACCTACGATTATGATAATTGGTAAAAACCCAATTAGTGCATCGACCCAACGGTTTTCAACTGTTATAAATTCGAGCCGAAAAACGATTCCTTGCTCACGTGCTTTCTCAAGTTTTTCTTCAAAGAGTTCCAAACTCCCAACTTCAAATTGATAATGAGGTCCGCGTAAATTCTCTTGACCAAAAATATTTTTGGAACTTGCGGCTTGGTGTTCACTTTTCCCTAAGGCCTCTTGATTAAGGGTTACGCGTACACTACTCTTGTTTCTGACAACCACCACCTCACTTACATCACCTGCGTTGAGATATTTTTCAAAATTAGAAATATTGGATTTACTGACCGATTGCCATGAGTCACTTCCTCCGAAAAGACTCATCCCCAAAAGGACGAATACAATTGAGCCGTAGAGCCAATAGATATTGAATTTAGGTGCTTGTGGTTTTTTTTCTTCTTTCATAGCATTTTTTTAGTAGTTTGAAGCGATTTGAGTACTTTTCGCATCTCCCCAAAGTTCTTCTATATTATAATAATCACGAATTTGATTTTGAAAAACGTGAACTACTACACTTACATAATCGATAAGTACCCATTCCGCATTGTCAAGTCCTTCTGTATGGAAGGGTTTTTCATGCAATGCTTTACTAACAGTTTTTTGAACAGAGTTAACTATAGCTGATACTTGCGTATTTGAGTTTCCACTGCATACAATAAAAAAATCACAAGGGGTGTTGTCCAGTTCTCTCAAGTCCAACTGATGTATATTTTCTCCTTTCACATTTTCAATTCCAAGAATGATTTCGTCGACCAGTTGTGTTTCCCTTTCTTTTTTATTCGCCATTAAATTCCTTTATTTTCTGCAAATTTATTACTTTTTGAATCGCAATTATCCTCTTCGATGGGCTATTTTAACATAATCAAACTTAATGCCACTACTTCAACCAATGATTATTTAAAGCATAGGCGATTAGTGGGAAAATGTAATGACGGTGATTTGGTTTGGACCATAAATCAAACTGCTGGAAGGGGGCAAAGCGATAAAGTTTGGGAATCCGATGCAGGCAACAGTCTTTTAATTAGCATTTATAAGGCTTATGGAGCGTACGGTCCTGAGCTGCCCTTTTCAATTAGTTCAGCTTTTACAACGGCTATAGTTCACACTTTAAACATACTTGAAGTCCCAGAATTAAATATTAAATGGCCGAACGACATTTTGTCATGCAATAAAAAAATTGGAGGGATTCTGATAGAGAATACATTTAAAAACAATAAACTTACCAACAGCGTTCTTGGTTTTGGTTTGAATGTGAATCAGCATGAATTTCCAAAATTTCCTCATGCAGCTTCACTTTTTAGTCTGACTAAAAAGAAATGGAATATTGAAAATGTTCTTGAAGCCTTAATTCATTCTTTTGAGCATGATGAATTTTTAAATCTAACAAAACATCAAGATGCTAACCTAGAGGTGTTTAATTCCTTTTTGTGGAGAAAAGGTAAATCCTCCAAATTTCATGGGATAGAAGGTGTTTTTAAAGCCATCCCTCAAGAAGTTACAAAACAGGGTAGGCTAGTGATTACAGGTTTTGAAAATGATCAAAAAAAAGAGTTGGCATTAGCCGACGCTAGGATGCTATACGCTCAAAAATAAATCAGGGGGTCCAGTTGGCAGGATCTTTTCGCCATTCACTCAAATTCTGAGACTCAGTTTCTGTAATTTTATTCTTAGATAGTGCAACCTCCAAAAGTTTTGGGTAATCACAGAGGGTTTGTAATTTTACATTTGATTCTTCAAATGTATAAGCTGCTTGCGGAAAGCCATAAGTAAACAACGCCAACATCCCAACAACCTCACCTTTGGCTTCTCTTAAAGCGTTAACTGCGTTAAGACTGCTTTTTCCGGTACTAATCAAATCTTCAATGACAATTACCTTTTGTCCAGGATCTAATTTCCCTTCAATTTGATTTTTTCGACCGTGCTTTTTGGGTTCAGGGCGCACATAGATAAAAGGAAGCCCCAGCTCTTGAGCGACCAATATCCCTATACCAATAGCACCAGTGGCCACTCCAGCAATAATTACATCCGAATCGTAATTTGATCTAATTTCGCTTGAAATCCACTGGCAGAGATTGGTTCTAATTTCTGGGTACGAAAGCGCTACTCTGTTGTCACAGTAAATTGGAGATTGCAATCCACTTGCCCATGTAAATGGATTTTTTGGATTCAATTTAATTGCATTAATTTGTATTAGTGACTCTGCGGTTTGCTGAGCTATTTTTTGATTAAAGATCATTCTTAAATGTACAAAGTTTTTTATAACAAGAAACCAATTTACTTGACTACTGAACTGATTGAAAATTCCGATGAATTTCCATTGTTTTTTGGCAAATATACTACAGTTAATAGCTTAATGAAAGCATTAAAATCAAAGAAGGTATCCGGAGTTTACTTTTATCATCCAAAGCAAGAAAAGTTAGAACAACATTTTTTTAAACGGTTTCCCAAGGTTGAAGCTGCGGGTGGCCTTGTAGAACACAAAGATGGGAGATTTTTATTCATCTACAGAAACAATAAATGGGACTTGCCTAAGGGGAAAATTGAAAAAAAAGAAATCATTCTTGATGCAGCAGTACGTGAAGTTACAGAAGAGACCGGTACCGCAGACCTTATCATAACCAAACCACTCCCAATTACTTATCATATTTATAAAGCAAATGGGAAGTATAAGTTAAAATTAACTCATTGGTTTTTGATGAAAACAAAATACGATGCTCCGCTGGTTCCTCAAATTGAAGAGAACATTCAAAAAGCTGAATGGAAAACTAAAATGGAAGTACCTAAGATACTCGAAAATGCTTACGAAAACATTAAAATTGTTATTGACGAAGTGATAAAGTAGCTTACTTCAGTTTGACTGCTTTGGGAACTAAGGAGGAAAAGTCACCATTGTGAAGAATAATTTCTCTTACGATACTACTGCTGATGAAGGCATGTCCAGCCGAGGTAAGTAAAAAAACAGTTTCAAAACCCGAAAGTCTTCTGTTCATTTGGGCAACACTTTTTTCAAATTCAAAATCAGCAGAATTTCTCAGGCCTCTGATAAGGGCATCAGCATTAACTTTTTTACAAAAATCAATCGTTAAACCTTCGTAAGACTCCACACTTATTTTTGAATTGTATTTATTGGTCTCCTTGATAAAATCCATACGCTGCTTGAGGGTAAACATATTTTTTTTCTCTTTGTTCTCTCCTACGGCAATGATCAAATCGTCACAAAGCGACAATGCTCTTTCAATAATTTCTTGATGTCCAATGGTTATGGGGTCAAAAGAGCCTGGAAAAACGAATCGTCGCATACTTATAAATTATACTGATTTTAAAGCAGTCCGTAAAAGGTAACTAAAAAAATCTGAAAGTTCAATACCCATAGCACTCAACTGTTG
>JAYPMN010000192.1:0-3674 GCA_038129925.1 Flavobacteriaceae bacterium | reverse complement strand
TTCCTTTTATATGGATTTATACCTTTTTCGCTTATGTAATCATGCCTTATAAAGCACATAGAAAATCAAGGACTTTGTTTATACGTGAAGCAAAAAAGCTGTCTGAAAATGAATTTAGAAAATGGTACAAATTGACCACCAACCTACTCCCTCTATTAGAAAAAATAAGAAAGTGTGAGGTTAAAATACCTATGCTTTACATCATGGGGAGTCAAGATTATATGTTTTTACCTTTTGTTAAGAAAATTGTGAGTCTTCATCAATATTCAAGCCTATTGACCTTAAAGCAGTCAGGTCACGTGGTAAACATTGATCAACCTGAAAAATTTAACCTTGGACTTTTGGATTTTCTGCAGTCGTAGACTAATTGAAAACTATTGTCTTATTATTGTAAGTCATGATCTTTCGTTCGCAGTGAAGCTTTAAAGCTCTTAGTAAAACAATCCGCTCCAAATCTTGTCCTTTTAAGATAAAGTCTTTGACCTCGTGTCCATGAGATACGCGTATGATGTCTTGTTCTATGATGGGTCCAGCGTCCAATTCTTCTGTTACATAATGACTTGTAGCTCCAATGATTTTAACTCCTCTCTGAAATGCGGAATGATAGGGTTTGGCTCCTGGGAAAGCAGGTAAAAAAGAGTGGTGAATATTTATGATTTTTGAAGGATATACATCAATAATTCGAGACGATACTATTTGCATATATCGAGCCAATACGATACAGTCTACCTCATGTTTTTCAAGTAATTCCAGTTGTTTTGTTTCTGCTTCTTCCTTGGTGTCTTTGGATACAGCAATTTGATAAAACGGAATATTAAACTGCTTTGCAATTGGTTCCAAGTCCTTGTGATTACTGATGATAAACGGTATGGTACAGGCCAGCTTTCCTGAGCTTTGTTGAGCAAGAATATCGTAAAGACAATGATCGTATTTGGAAACAAAAACAGCCATTTTAGTAAGGACATCTGCCAGGTAAAAACTACAAGATATCTGAAAAGGTTCACCCAATTCTTTGTTAAAGGTAGTTTTGAATTTTTCAAAATTTGATAGATCAAAGTCCCCCTCAACTTCTATCCTCATAAAAAAAGTACATTGGATGCGATCGACATACTGATCGATATAAACAATGTTGCCGTTTCGTTGATGAATAAAATTTGTGACTGCTGCAATGATTCCTTTTTTATCAGGACAAAACATTAATAAAATGAGTCGTTTCATGGGGGTATAAAAGTTATTCTCCAGGTTGGTTAATTTTAAAATTTTCTTTTTCTTTTGCTTTACCTACCATTTCTTTAACCCCTGAAAGTAATTTTTTAGCATCGTAGATAACGCCCTGACGAATGGTGTGTTTTACTCCCCCAACACGGACTACTTCATTGTCCTCAGTCAGCTTGATTGCTCCAGTGCCGTAGAGCACCTTAAAGTTTTCCAGTGGATTTTCTTCTATGATCACAAAATCTGCATCCTTTCCAATTTCGATAGATCCAGTTTGATTGTCAATGCCTAATGCTTCAGCACCATTTAGGGTAGCAGCACGAATCACTTCAAGGGGATGAAAGCCAGCTTCTCTAAGCATTTCCAATTCCCTGATATATGCAAAACCGTATAATTGGAAAATAAATCCAGAATCTGAACCTGTTGTTACTCGACCACCTCTGTTTTTGTATTCATTGATAAAGGTCATCCATAATTTATAGTTTTCTTTCCAATTTACTTCCTCCTCAGTTCCCCAAAAATGCCAGTAAGAACCATGCGATATTTTACTGGGTTGATAAAATCTCCATAACGAGGGTAGGGTATAGTCTTCATGCCATTCTGCTCGTCTTGCTCTATGTAGGTCACGACTTGCTTCATAAATATTAAATGTTGGGACCATAGTAAAATCCAATGCTATCAGCTCGTTCATCACCTTATTCCAATGATCTGAATAAGGAGCAGCAGCTTGTTTCCAAAGTTTTCCTGCTTCACCAAAACGATGTTGTTCATTCTGATAGTTATAGTCCAAAGGGTAATTTTGGACTGTTCTGTCGTTGAATAGAGCTTCGGGGAGTCCGTACCAATGTTCCATAGTAGTTAGTCCAGCCCGAGCCGAGTGGAGTACATCCCATCGGGCAACGCTCAATTGAGCATGATGACAAGCAGAGCGTAAACCTAGTTTTTTATTTTCATCAAGTGCAGCTTTCATAATTTCAGGTTCAGCTCCAAAAAATTTAATGCCGTCAGCTCCATTTTTAGCATTTTGGCGAACCCATTCGCGAGCCTGTTCAGCAGTGTTTATTGGCTTTTTACTCCCTTGTCCAAAGCCGGTATAGGTAAGTATTCTAGGAGCTATGATTTCGTTTTTTTCACTTCTTCGTTTAAGGTCAGTAGCGTATTCGACACCACGACCACTGGGCTCTCTTACCGTAGTTACTCCATGAGCTAACCACAATTTAAAAACATAATCCCATTCAGCTCCCTGCGATTCTCCACCTATATGACCGTGCATATCGATAAAGCCCGGAAGAACAAACTGACCATGAGCATCAATTTCTTTACCGCCTAATTTTAGTTTTGGCCTTTTAGCCTCATTGATTTCAACTCCTGGATAACCTACAACATCAATGCCTATTATTTTGTCATTTTCTACTGTAATATCTACAGGGCCTATTGGTGGTGATCCATTACCATTAATAAGAGTAGCTCCTCTTATGATTAATTGTGAAAAAGGTCCCTCTGAAAAATTACCCATGGATTCTTGTGCACTAATAAAGAAGAAACTGTTAAGTAAGACGAATTGAAGTAGCTTTTGCATGATTTAATTTTTATTAAATATATACAAAAAACCTCCTAAGAAAGTCAGGAGGTTTTGATTCAATGCTCAAGGTTTATGTTTATAACCTAAAATTAATGTTGATTTAGTCTGAAGTCAGAATAAGCATCCATTCCGTGCTCCATTAAATCAAGGCCTTTTAGTTCTTCGTTGGCATCAACACGAAGACCAATGGTTTTTTTGATTGCAAATAGTATAATAAATGCAGTAACACAAGAAAATGCACCTACAATACCTATACCGATTAATTGAGCGATAAATTGATCTACTCCTGCCATGGCTCCAAAAATTCCAACAGCCAAAGTTCCCCAAATTCCGCAAATTAAGTGAACGGCTACCGCCCCTACCGGGTCGTCGAGTTTGAGTTTGTCGACAAGTGAAATTCCAAGTACAATAATGACTCCAGCTATGATACCTATTAAAATGGCGTCTGTAGGCCCCATCTGATCAGCGCCAGCTGTGATACCAACAAGTCCTCCCAAAACGCCATTCATAAACATAGTTAAGTCAAAGTTTTTATATAAGATATTCGAGAAAACTGCTGCAGAAACTCCACCAGCTGCTGCCGCTAAACAAGTGGTAACAAGTGTTAATGAAGTGAGCTCTGGATCTGCTGAAAGTACTGAACCTCCATTAAAACCGAACCATCCTAACCAAAGAATAAGTACACCCGCTGCGGCTAAAGGAATATTATGTCCCGGTATCGCATTTGGTTTTCCATCTTTTCCGAATTTTCCAATTCGCGATCCTAAAAGGTAAATTGCGATTAATGCAGCCCAACCACCAACAGAGTGAACGAGAGTAGAACCAGCAAAGTCATAAAAACCCCATTGGTCTAAAAATCCACCACCCCATTTCCATG
>JAYPMN010000191.1:0-3690 GCA_038129925.1 Flavobacteriaceae bacterium | reverse complement strand
TTTTGTGTAATTTGTTGATATTTCCACCTGTACCGAGTAAATAGACTTTTGAATAATTTTGAGTATGGGATTTTACCCAAGCTTCGACACGTTCCCAAAGCTCCTCTGATACCCCGTCATTTAACAATCTTACTGTCCCAATTTTAAAGGATTTAGAATGAGTTCTTTTTCCATTTATAAGAATGCTAAACTCCGTACTTCCTCCGCCCACATCGACATAGAGAAAGGTTTTGTCTAGCCCTACAGAATCAAACACATTAGTGTTGGAAATAATTTTGGCCTCTTTTTTACCATCAATAATTTCAATTTTAATTCCAGACTTACTCCAAACCTGCTTAACAACTTTTTTTCCATTTTCAGCCTCTCTCAATGCAGAAGTGGCAAAGGCAAGATAATCCTTAACCCCGTGAACTTTCATCAGCATTTTAAACGCTTTCATAGATTTTACTATACGCTTTTGATTTTTTTTGGAAATAGAACCGCTAGTGAAGGAATCTTCTCCAAGGCGAATGGGAACCCTTACTAAAGCATTCTTTAATATAATCCGTTCCTTTTCGTGATCCACAACATTTGATACCAACATTCTGATGGCATTAGAACCGATGTCGATTGCTGCGTACTTCCTTATCTTCATCTACGACTTTTTTCAGTGTAGTAGTCGTGTATCTTCCACTGTGATCGAATTTCCTCCTTACCATTTTCAACAAATAAGTTTTGCTTTTGACCATTGATTTTACGTGCCTTTACATTATCATTCCAAGCAATTTCAAAAACGTCTTGAATCTCCTGTTTTAAAATACTGTCATAAATAGGAACTGCGACCTCTACCCTATTCTCAATGTTTCTCGTCATAAAATCGGCAGAAGAAAGGTAAACCTTCGAATCTCCTGAATTTTCAAACATATAAACTCTTGGATGCTCTAAATACTTATCTACGATACTGATGACCTCAATGTTTTCACTCATTCCTTTTACTCCGGGAATCAAACAACAAATCCCTCTTACAATCATTTGTATAGAAACACCCTCACAACTGGCTTCATAGAGTTTTTCAATCATTTTAAAGTTGGTTATTGCATTGAGTTTCAACCGAATTCCACTTGGTAAGCCAGCCTTGTGGTTTTCAATTTCTTGATTGATCATGCGCACCACAGTATTGTGAGTGTAATGCGGAGAGACTATTAGATGTTTGTACTTTTTAAGTTTGTAATGAACTTGCAAAAAATTAAAAACTTTATTTACCTCTTTAAGAATCTTTTGATTGGAGGTAAGAAAAGTGTAATCGGTATAGATCTTTGCTGTGTCTTCATTAAAATTGCCTGTACTGATAAATCCGTAACGCTTTTTCTTACCGTTTACATTTTTTTCAATTAGTCCTATCTTAGAATGCACTTTCAAACCTGGTATTCCAAATATAAGTTGGACACCTGCTGCTTCCATTTGTTCAGCATAGGTAATGTTATTTGTTTCGTCAAAGCGAGCTTGAAGTTCAATTTGAACCAATACTTTTTTACCATTTTTTACTGCATTAATCAATGCACTTGCTACGTTTGATAGTTTAGAAAGACGATAAATTGTAATTTTAATAGTAGTAACCTCGGGATCCAAAGCTGCCTCTCTGAGAAACTTAATCAGATACGAAAAACTATGATAGGGTGTATACAATAAAAAGTCCCTCTTATCTACAGCCTTTATTATACTTTTCTCAAGAGACAACCCAGGAATCGGTACTGAATCGACCTTGTCGTATTGCAAATTTGGATTTTTAAACTGAGGAAAGTTCATATAATCCCTCCGATGGTGGTAACGACCACCAGGAATTAAACTATCATTGCTATCCATCCCCAAAATTTGCTTGACAACCTCTAGGGTATCTTCTGCAATTTCTTTGTCATAAACCAAACGAACCGGTTCAGCCAAGATTCGTTCTCGTACACTTTCTACAATTTTGTTGATATAACTCTTAGAAACATCCCCTTCCATGTCTAATTCTGCATCACGGGTGACCTTGATCATGTGGGCAGAAATCGATTTAAAATCAAAGAAATTAAAAATTAAATCAAAATGATAACGAATCAAATCATCCAAAAACATCACGTATTGTTTTTCTCCCAACTGGGGTAAAACAATAAAGCGATCCAAATCCTTGGGGATTTCAATCAAGGCAAACTTTGTTTTTGGAGTTTCACCATTTGTAAATGTTAATTTAACGGCTAAAAAGGCTTGATTGTCAGAAAAATCTTGAGTTTCATTATCAGAAATCATGATTGTCATAAGGGCAGGACTCACTTTTTGAATAAAATATTCTTTTAAAAAAGCTTTGTGCTCATCCAAAACTTGATTTTCATTGACAAAGTAGATCTGCTCTTTTTCTAATTCTTTTTCAATTCCGCTGAGGATTTGAACACTCTCTTTTTGCTGTTCGATTACTTTTTGAGTAATCATTTTCAATAATTCCGTTGCGCTTTCACCTCCAAAAATCTTTTTTCCAGTTTTTTCAGATTGTGCAATCCGCTGAACAGTAGCGTATCGCACTTGGAAAAATTCGTCCAAATTATTCGAAAAAATTCCAATAAACCGAAGTCGATCTAACAGTGGTACATTTTGATGCGCCGCCTCTTGGAGGACTCTAGCATTAAAATCTAACCAACTCATTTCTCTATTTATAAATCGCGGCTGCTTAGCTTTACTCATTTCAACATATCTTTAGGAAGACCGATTTGTGCCTGACCGTTTTGAATATGCTCCCACTGATTTTGCTCAAACTGAATTTGAGCCCATGCCGCAGTAGGTAGGTGATCTAAATTGGTTGAAGACAAAGCACTCACTATTTGGGTAAATGCAGGATTGTGCCCAACACAAATAACTTTGGAATAGTGATTCGATAAAGATTTTATGAAATTAATTAATTGAGAAACTTCAAAAGTATAAAGCTGTTCTCTCAAATTGAGAAACTCAAAAGGCATTTGGACTTGGTGCATCATAATACAAGCTGTATGCATCGCCCTATTGGCCGGACTTGAAAACACTACTTCAAAACTATTAAAAAGTTCATATGAAGCTGTTGCCATTCTTTTTATTCTATTTACTCCTCCTTCAGTAAGGCTTCTGTTTCGATCCTCAACTAAAGATTCCCAAGATGATTTTGCATGTCGTAAGAGAAGTACTTCTTTCATTCTTAAGGAGCTAAACGTTCAATATTCCAAAAACTACCCTGCCATTGGCAGCGGATACGGTCGTGTAAGCGATTGGGGCGTCCCTGACAAAATTCAATACATTTTGGCACTACTGCATAACCGCCCCAGTGTGTTGGACGATCAACAGCTTTATCTTGAAATTCTATCTTTAAAGCTTGTAATTTGGCTTCTAAAATTGAGCGATCCGTAATGACCTTGCTTTGCTCTGAAACTATAGCACCCAACTGACTTCCTTTTGGACGGCTTTTAAAATAATCATCCGAGGTCGAGGCTTCCAATTGTTCAGCCACGCCCTTGATAATGACTTGACGTTCCAAAGCAGGCCAGAAAAAGCTGAGTCCAACTTTAGGATGATGAGCTATTGAAAGACCCTTTTCACTTTGGTAGTTGGAATAAAATACAAAACCTTCCTCCGTCAACGCCTTGAGTAAAACGACACGCGCCTTGGGAAAGTCATCCAAACCAAGAGTTGCAAGCATCATCGCATTTGCTT
>JAYPMN010000190.1:1475-3705 GCA_038129925.1 Flavobacteriaceae bacterium | reverse complement strand
GCCCAGCCACGGGTGATTGGATTATGCGTCCTGAGTTGAGTAAAGCTCATTTAGGCGAAGAGGACCGAGATTTGGAATACGAGTCTAAAATGCAATTACAACCCCATACGGTATATCTTGCACTTAGCAGTCATCTCAAAGTAGGAGTAACTCGAAAAAGTCAGTTACCAACCCGATGGATTGATCAGGGGGCACATCAAGCTACAGTCATTTTGGAAGTACCTAATCGATATCTTGCAGGAGTTGGTGAAGTAGCACTTAAAAACTTTTTTTCTGATAAAACCAATTGGCGCAAAATGTTGCAAAACGATGCTGAAGAGGTGGATTGGAAAGAGGCTCGAAACCTTGCTCTTGATGGTATTCCGAATGACTTAAAACCCTATTTAATTAGAGAAATAACCGATATACAAAACATGATATTTCCCGTATTGCAATATCCTGAAAAAGTAAAGAGTTTAAATCTCAGTAAAACTCCTCTCTACGAAGGAAAATTGATGGGAATCAAGGGACAATATTTAATCTTTGACGACGCAACGGTGTTCAATGTTCGATCTAATGAAGGACAATGCGTCAGCCTTTCAATCAATTAACCTAAATGCTTTTTAGAATCTGAGAGTAATTGATTAAGTTCGCCTAATTCTTTTTTTGTAAGATCTCGGTATTTTCCAACACCTAAATTGAGTTCAATATTCATTATCCGAATACGTTTTAGCTTGACCACTCGATAATCTAAATATTCACACATACGTCTAATTTGCCTATTTAAACCTTGAGTGAGTACTATTCTAAATTGTTTTTTGTGAATTTGTTCCACCTCGCATTTGCGTGTGATTGTGTCTAGAATAGGCAGTCCACTTGCCATCCGCTCGATAAATTCTGCGGTAACAGGTTTGTTTACTGTAACGATGTATTCCTTTTCGTGGTTATTTCTTGCTCTGAGAATTTTGTTTACAATATCACCGTCGTTTGTCAATAATATTAAACCTTGACTAGGCTTATCGAGTCTCCCGATAGGAAATATTCTAGTAGGATAATTGATGTAATCAATAATGTTGTCTTTTTCAACTCTAGTATCTGTTGTACAGACAATACCAACCGGTTTATTAAATGCCAAATACACATTGCGTTCTTGAAGGTTTTCAACCAGTACACCGTCTATTTCAATCCTGTCTGAGGGACTTACTTTTTGTCCCATAACTACTTTTTGTCCGTTGACTTGTATTCGTCCTAAATCAATTAATTTATCTGCAGCACGTCTTGAGCAATATCCAATTTCACTGAGGTATTTGTTTAGCCTTACGCCCTGTTGTTGATTGTTCATTTACTTTAAATTTTTAGTTCATCAGCGGGTTTGAGATCAAACTTTTTTCTAAATAAAAACACAAATAAATAAAGCAATGGAGTATCCAAAACCGCGATAAGAACTTTAAATAAAAAACCTGAAAGTACAAGACCCCAAAATAAATCCCATTCTAAGACTCCAAACAGGCTAAGCAAACTGATTACTGAAAATGTATCAATGAATTGAGAACTAAAGGTTGAGAAATTATTCCGCAACCAAAGCATCCTACCTTCGGTAAGTTTTTTCCAAAAGTGATACAGACGAATATCTACAAATTGAGCGCCGAGATAAGCCATCATGGATGCCAAAACAGCAACTGGTGAAAGTGCAAATACAGTTTGAAAAGTAGCATCGTCAACGGGAGAATTTGAAAGTGCTGGGACGACATTCGCCATCCATAAAATACCCATGGAAAAGAAGGAGGCAAATATTCCAGCAATTACAACCTGATTGGCTTTTTTCTTACCGTAGATTTCAGAAATTAAATCGGTGATTAAAAATGTGATTGGGTAGGGGAGTATACCTACGGAAAGCTCGAAAAGTTGATTTCCAAAAACTGTAAATTCAAAAGGCCTCCAATAAAAAAATTTTTGAAAGATTAAATTCGAAACGACTAATGAGGTAATAAATAGACCTCCCAAATAGAGGTATATTTTTTTAGCTAGTTCGGTTTTTTTTTCAGTCATCCTAATGAATCTTTAATTCAAAAGGCAATAATAACTGCATACGAGCTGCTGGCTTTATTTCAATAAGTTGATCAAATTTGGGTTGAATGGTATAGGGTAAAAATAAATTCCACAGACGGTCCAGACCGAGTGAAATATTCATATCTGATAAAATAGTGGTCAGGTCATCTTCAAACTTTGGATAGTCCATGACGTTATAATT
>JAYPMN010000190.1:0-1375 GCA_038129925.1 Flavobacteriaceae bacterium | reverse complement strand
GCATTGGGATGGGTTTCAACAGTCTCTGCATTGATTCCCATATTTTGCATCAAACCGCTGGCATTAGGTAAGGACGCGAACACTCCAATAGAACCAGTGATGCTCATGGGATCAGCAAAAATCTGATCGGCTCCCGCAGCAATATAGTAACCTCCAGAGGCCGCTACATTTCCCATTGAGACTAAAACAGGCTTTTGTTCTTTGACTTCATTGATCGTTTGCCAAAGTAATTCTGAAGTTAGCGCACTACCCCCTGGAGAATCTACACGAATCACAACTGCTTTTATCCAGTCGTCTTCAGCTAGTTCTTTTAAGGTTTCAATAAAAACCCCTTGAGCGATGATGTTTTTTGTACCCTCACCGTAAAGGATGGGTCCCTTGGCGAAAACTACTGCGATTCGATCTTTTATTTCTCTATTGTAATCTGACTTGCTTTGGTTTACAGCAGAGACGGAAATAAAATTAAGCTCATCTTTATCTTCAAGTTGCAAGCGTGTATTGACCATTTCCTCAAGGTCTGACTCAGAGCCAAGCAAATCGATTAAGCCATGGTTTACTGCATCTTCAGGTGTAACTATTTTTTGTTTGTTGATCAGGTCATCTAAAGTTTCCACGCTTAAATTTCGTCCTGATCCGACTTCTTCATTAAGAGTACTCCAAAGGTCCATGAGTAAGGATTTGATTTGAAGACGATTGGCATTACTCATCTTGTTATCCAAAAAGGGTTCTACGGCGCTTTTGTATTTTCCTAAACGAACAACTTCCATTTTAACCCCATATTCATCTTGAAAATCTTTGTAGTAAAGAACTTCTGAGGCCAATCCTTTGAATTCAAAAGCTCCCATAGGATTGAGGACGATGGTGTCAGCAACTGAAGATAAATAAAAGCCCTTTTGGGTCAATATATCTGCATAAGAATAAATAAATTTACCCTCTGCTTTAAAGTTTTCGAGAGCATTTCGAATGCTACGGGTCTGAGACCAGCCCGCTGTAATGAAGTCAGATCGGAGACGAATCCCTTGAATTTTTGGATTTTGTGCAGCTTTGTCAATTGCACTTAAAATCTCAGGAAGCCCGAGGACTTCATTGTTTAAATCAAGGATAATTTCTAACTCGTCAAATGAAGGATTACGGTCACTAATGGGTACGTTGAGGTTCAAGTCTAACACGCTATTTGCTTGAACGGCTTTAGTCACCGAGGGGGATGCAATAATACTGGCAGCAGCAGACACGAGCATGAGGATGAGGGCAAAGAAAAGTCCAATTGCTGTTAGCGTGCCTAAAACCGAGGCAAGGAAATTCTTAAAAAAATTCATGAATAAAGTATTTATGCTACAAATATAGGGTTTTGTAGCTTTGCTGAATAGGAAGGAAA
>JAYPMN010000189.1:0-3712 GCA_038129925.1 Flavobacteriaceae bacterium | reverse complement strand
ATTACTACAGCTCAAACTCGTGAAGGAGCCATCAGTAAAATGAAAAGAGCTTTAGAAGAATTTGTCATTGAAGGAGTAAAAACCACTATTCCATTCCATCTAAAACTGATGAGTAATCCCGCTTATGTCAAAGGGGATTACACCACCAAGTTTATGGAAGATTTTTCTATGGACGATTGATTTAGAGGTTCAGCTCCCAATAACCAACATCTATCCACTTATTGAATTTAAATCCGACTCTTTCTAGTTGGCCCACCTTTCTAAAACCTAGGTTTTCGTGAAAAAGGACACTCCCCTTATTCGGAAGTGAAATTCCTGCCAGCAGTGTTTTAAAGCCAAGTATTTTTAATTCCTCTATAAGAATACTGTAGATCTTTTTCCCAATTCCCTTTTTCTGGTGGCCTGAAGCAATATAAACACTGGTTTCCAAAGTATATCGGTAAGCAGATCTAGGCTTCCAATAAGTGGCATAAGCATAGCCCACTATTTCATTTTCTATTTCACAAACCCACCATTTGAGCTGATTACGAGCATTCATTCGCTTTAAGATCGTTTGACTGTCAACGGCCTCTTCCTCAAATGTGACTGTCGAATTTGCTATATAATGATTGTAAATGATGGCAATTGAAGCTGCGTCTTTAGCCTCTGCTATTCGAATCATATAAAAACTAGCCTTTAATCTTGGTCATAGTATTTTCAGGTAATACTCTAAAACCCATATTGTAAAGTGTAAAACCAAAAATATCGGCATATTGTTCTATCCGTTTTGAAACAGGAGTTCCTGCTCCATGTCCTGCCTTGGTCTCAATTCGGATAAGTACTGGATTGACGCCTTGCTGTTTATCTTGTAACTCAGAGGTAAATTTAAAGGAATGCGCAGGCACTACACGGTCGTCGTGATCGCCTGTAGTAACCAATGTGGCCGGGTATCGCGTTCCTTGACTTACGTTATGCACTGGCGAATAGCCTTTAAGATATTCAAACATTTCTTTGGAATCCTCTGCTGTACCATAATCGTAAGACCAACCAGCACCCGCTGTAAATTGATGATACCTCAACATATCGAGGACCCCCACCGCAGGTAACGCAACCTTCATTAAGTCCGGGCGCTGTATCATGGTAGCACCCACTAGAAGTCCTCCATTAGAACCCCCTCTGATCGCCAAATATTCGGGGCTGCAAATTCCCTCTTGGATAAGGTATTCTCCGGCAGCAATAAAATCGTCAAAAACGTTTTGCTTTTTTTGCTGTATTCCTGCTTTGTGCCATTCCTTTCCATATTCTCCTCCCCCTCTTAAATTGGGAACGGCATAGACTCCCCCTTGTTCCATCCAAACGGCATTGGCTATACTGAAAGAAGGTTGTATACTCACGTTAAACCCCCCGTAACCATAAAGGATTGTAGGGTTTTTACCGTCATACTCAATTCCTTTTTTATGGGTGATGATCATGGGAACTTTAGTTCCATCTGCTGAAGTATAAAAGATTTGAGATGAAATATAATCTTCTGGATTAAAATCAATATTGGGTGACCAATACTTTTCCGATTTTCCTGAATCGGCATCGAAAGCATAAATTACTCCTGGCGAATGGTAGTTGGTAAAACTGTAATACAATTTCTTTTGCTCCATTTTACCATTCCACCCTCTTGCTGTTCCTACCCCTGGAAGGTCTACTTGACGGATATTTTTACCTTTAAAATTATACTGAACTACTTGGGTAATGGCATCAATCATATAACGTGCAAAGAAGTACCCTCCTCCGCTACTCACGGATAAAACGTTTTCAGTCTCTGGAATCACATCGGTCCAATATTGTTCACTGGGGTGTTTGGCTGTTACCTTAACCAGTTTTTGATTCGGTGCCTCCATATTGGTAACCATAAAAAAAGTCGATCCCTCGCTCTCTAAAAGGTAACTGTCCGTACTGTAATCTTGGTCTACGGCTACAAGCTGACTGTTGGGACGATCCAAGTCTTTAAGGAAGCTGACATTGCCCGAGGTAGTCTTCGAAGCCGAAATGAACAGATAGCGCCCGTCTTCGGTTACACTGGCACCTACATAACGGTGTTTTTCTTCCTCAGTTCCTCCAAAAATCAATTCATCCTCAGATTGGGGTGTACCCAATTTATGGTAATACAGCTTATGTTGGTCAGTCATTTCACTTAATTCACTCCCCTCAGGTTTATCATAACTTGAATAAAAGATCCCTTCTTCTTTTTTCCATTCAATCCCACTAAACTTAACATCGACCAGAGTATCTTCTATGATCTTGTTTTCGATAGCATCCAATACAATAATTTTTCGCCAATCACTCCCGCCTTCACTGATTGAATAGGCGGCGAGTTTACCACTTTTAGAAAAACTCAATCCAGCTAAGGAAGTAGTCCCATCTTCAGAAAAGGTATTGGGATCCAAAAACAATTCCTCTTGACCGTCCTCTCCTTTGCGATAGACAACATATTGATTTTGAAGCCCATCATTTTTATAGTAGTAGGTATAGGGTCCCTCTTCGAATGGGGCAGATAATTTTTCGTAATTCCAAAGGCTTTTCAAACGCACTTTCAATTGGCTTCGAAAAGGAATTTTTTCCAAATAAGAAAAAGTTACTTTGTTTTGTTCTGTAACCCACTCTTTGGTTTCTTCACTGTTGTCGTCTTCAAGCCAACGGTAATTGTCGATTACTTCTTCATCAAAATAAGTATCGACTACAGGTATTTTCTCAGTTTTCGGATAGTTTAGTTGATCTGAGGATGGTGAACAGGAAAAAAATATAATACAGGCAAGTGTATAGCTAAGATAATTCATAAGATCCAGTTGTTTTTTGGTCAATGTACAAAAAAAGACCCTTATTCCTCAATAAAGAACAAGGGCCTTAAGCCTTGAGTTATACTTCTTTTAGTAGAGGTGTACTTCTCCTGTTTTGATGTCGTACATACCTCCTAAAATTTGAATTTCACCAGTATCCTCCATTTCTTTAAGAACTTGACTTTGCGCTCTGATATTGTCAATCGTCATTTTGACATTTACTTCTGCTACGTCATTTACAAAATCAATGTTGGAAGAATTTCTCATGTTCTCGTCTGCAGGTTCTTTTACTGCATCAACTGCGGGTTCTATTTTATTGATCAGCGCAGTGAGGTTTCCAAGACGGGCGTGGTCACATGCCCCTTTTACGGCACCACAAGCGGTATGCCCTAGGACAATCACTAATTTGGTTCCTGCCAGCTTACAGGCAAATTCCATACTTCCCAAAATATCTTCATTAACAAAATTTCCCGCGATTCTAATGCTGAAAATATCCCCTATACCTTGATCAAAAATGAGCTCTGAAGAGACTCTTGAATCGATACAGCTCAGTACTGTTGCAAAGGGAAATTGTCCAGTACTGGTTTCACTTACTTGCTGCATGAGATCTCTATTCAACTGCTTTTTTTGGACAAAGCGTTGATTTCCATCTTTTAATTCTTGCAATGCAGATGCAGCTGTCATTTGGTCTTGAGTTTCTTTTGTTTGTGCTTTCATAATTATTTAGAATTTTGCAAACATCAACTAGATGTTTCGTAGTAATTTGATTTGTGATTTTTATTATTATAAATTAAGTGCTTTTGAAGGTTTTTTAAAATATTCAACAAAACTAACTGGATTGTCAATCACACCTCGTTCAGAAATCAGTTGAATATCAATTTCTCGCTGTTTTGCTTTTTCAGAAA
>JAYPMN010000188.1:0-3740 GCA_038129925.1 Flavobacteriaceae bacterium | reverse complement strand
CTATAAGTAAATTTGAAGTTAAAACTACGATATCTTGGTGAGAAATTGTCTATACTAATGTAATTATCATTATAAACTAGAAATAAATCAGATAATGGGGCAAAACGCCATTGCAGTCTTGAATTGATTCCCAAGTTTTCTCCTTGAGAACTGTATTGCACAAAGGTTGTCCAAAAAAGAGTTTTGTTAAATGTACAATGGAGCTTTGGACTGATCAGCCAAATATTTTTTGAAGGGTAAGAGGCTTTATCCCATTCAATTTCTTCGCCTAGCCCGTCAATTTTAATGATTCCTTCAATAGAAGGAACGAGTACTTCTTCTTAGATCTGGCTAAAGAGGGTAATAGGGATGAAGAAGATCCACATTAAAGTGAGGACCACAATTTTTTTTTAAGCTCAATTTTTTTCCTTTCAGTGCAAATACTTAATCTTAATCTGACATTAGATTTTACAGATGGTTTAATTTTGTTTTAAATAATTTTTAGATGAGAGTTTTTGTTTTCTGTCTTTTTTTTCCATTAACTGTAATGGCGACGTTAACTACTCCAGAAATACTTTGGGGAAAGACAGGTCATAGGGTAGTTGGAGAGCTTGCTTCTCAGAGGATTTCAAAGCGTACACTAAAAAAAATCAACCATCTTTTGGACGGTAAGTCTTTGGCTCAAGTCTCTACTTTTGCTGATGAAATAAAATCAGACATGCGATATCGGTCATACAACCCTTGGCATTATGCCAATGTAAAAACTGATGAGACCTATACTGAAAGTGAAAAAAATAAAGCCGGAGATATAGTCTTTGCGATACAAAAATGTGTTGAGGCACTTAAAAACCCATTGATCTCAAGAGCAGATAAGCAATTTAATTTAATGTTATTGGTTCATTTTGTTGGTGACCTTCACCAACCTATGCATTTTGGTAAGCCTTCAGATCGTGGAGGGAATGATGTAAAATTGAAATGGTTTGGTCGTAAGACAAATCTCCACAGGGTATGGGATAGCAATATGATTGACGATTACGGCATGAGTTATACCGAACTCACGGCAAACCTTCCCAAACTCAATGCGACAGATCTCAAGCAAATCGCACAAGCACCTTTGATGGTTTGGGTGAACGAATCTCTTGACCTAGCAAAGCAGATTTATAGCTCACTCCCACAAAACAAAAAATTGGGCTATCTGTACAGCTACCATCATTTTAAAACCGTTCGAATGCAACTGTTCAAAGGCGGCGTTAGACTTGCGGCATTGTTAGACGATATTTTTAAATAATTTTCCGAAAGGTAAGGTTGATCCTCGGTTGAATGGGTTTAGTCGTTTTGGGTATCTGATGTAACCACTTTTCTTGGGTGTCACCCTCCATTAAGAGTAAACTGCCCGAATGAAGTAAAATTTTAAGTCTTGCCTCTTTAATAGTTCGATGCTTGAGGTGAAAAAACCGTGGAGCTCCAAAGCTTACAGAGGCTATACTAGGACTTTTTCCCAATTCTTTTTCATTGTCTGCGTGCCATCCGTTACTGTCTTTTCCATCTCGATAAAGGTTGAGTAATACTGAGGTAAACTCGACTGAAGACACCCTACGAATACGTTTGTAGATTTCTGTCAATTCAGTTGTCATTTGATTAGGAAACATGGTAATTCCAGAATAGGAATAAGGCCTGGTGTTGTTTGCATGCAGGGCAGTAAGCCTTGGCTGGTTATAGGTTTTTCCAAATACAGTAATAGGATCTTGTTGCCAGGGAATAGTTTCGGAAAGTTTGGAGTAATAGTGGTTTGCTTCCTCAGTATTAAATAAATACTTAATGTACGGTAATCTGGCGGCTGTAAGGACTACTGCTTTTCCGCCTGGAGTATTTTGAAGTTGCGGCAAAAGACGTCAATATAAAAAAAAACCGCCCGAGTGGGCGGTTGGTCATTTACTTTATCATATCTACACTACGCTGTATGAATTGTGTGAGTGCCTCACCTTTGAGTTGATTCTGTGAGAGTTTAGCCAAGTCTAAAGCTTGTAGAATTAGACGCTCTCGCTTTTTAGCTGTTTTGGTGTTGAGAATTTGTCCGACCAGTTCGTGATTAGTATTGACTACCAGGTTAAACATATCAGGCATATTCCCCATCATTCCCCCGCCACCAGTTTGTTGCATTTCTTTCATACGACGCATAAACTCGGGTTGTGTCAAAACAAAAGGCAGTGTTTTACTGTCCATTGCTTCCATCTGAACGGTATAACCACTTTGAGTTACCACAGATTCAATCATAGGCTTTAAGGTTTCTTTTTCCTCATCAGACATCTTTGAAACAGTACTCTCTTCTTTTTTGATCAAGTTTTCTAAAGTATCCCCATCAACACGAGCAAAGTTTACATTCTCTTTGCTGCCCTCTAATTTTTGTATCAAGTGACCGATGATTGGTGAATCCAGTAATAAGACTTTATACCCCTTATTTTTTGCTTGTTCGATATAGCTGTGTTGTTCTTCTTCATTTGAGGCGTAAAGAATAACTAACTTATCGTCTTTGTCCGTGTGTTGATCTTTAATCGCTTCTGTCAACTCTTCGAAGGTAAAATACTCACCCTCTGTAGTTGGATATAATGCAAATTTTTCAGCTTTTTCAAAAAACTTGTCTTCACTCAACATTCCGTATTCAATGACAACCTTAATATCGTTCCATTTTTCTTCAAAACCTTTTCGGTCTTTTTTGAAAAGACTGTTGAGTTTATCAGCTACTTTTCGGGTAATGTAATTACTGATTTTTTTGACGGCCCCATCGGCTTGAAGATAACTTCTGGAGACATTAAGAGGAATGTCTGGTGAGTCAATTACCCCTCTCAATAAGGTTAAAAATTCGGGAACAATTCCCTCTACATTATCAGTAACAAAAACTTGATTTTGGAACAATTGAATGCGATCCTTTTGAATGTTTAGATCGTTATTTAATTTAGGGAAATACAATATCCCTGTCAGGTTGAATGGATAATCGACATTTAAATGAATATTAAACAAGGGTTCTTCAAACTGCATAGGGTAGAGTTCTCTGTAAAAACGCTTGTAATCCTCCTCTTTGAGATCCGCTGGTTTCTTTGTCCAAGCGGGATTGGGGTTGTTGACGATATTATCCACTGTTACCGTTTCGGGTTTTGCATCTTTAGCAGCACCTTCCGGTAACGGCAATGTTTCTTCCTTTGTACCAAACTTAATCGGTACAGGCATAAATTTGTTGTATTTAGACAACAACTCTTGGATACGCGATTCTTCCAAAAATTCTTTTGAATCTTTATCTATATGGAGAATAATCTCAGTACCTCTTTCCTTTTTATCCGCTTTTTCCAGGGTGTATTCTGGTGAGCCATCACAGATCCAGTGAGCTGCTGTACCTTTTTTAAAAGATTTGGTAATGATTTCAACTTTTTCCGCAACCATAAAAGCAGAATAAAATCCAAGCCCAAAATGTCCGATGATACCACTGTCTTTTGCAGAGTCTTTATACTGCTCCAGAAATTCTTCAGCCCCAGAAAAAGCAACCTCATTTATATATTTTTGGACTTCTTCATGGGTCATTCCTATTCCTTTGTCGATAATGTGGAGCTTTTTCCCTTTTTTATCAACCTTTACCTCGATCTGAATGTCTCCTAAATCTCCTTTGACTTCACCTAAACTGCTCAAATGAGAGAGTTTAGTTGTTGCATCGGTCGCATTGGATATTAATTCCCTTAAGAAAATTTCATGATCACTGTATAAAAACTTTT
>JAYPMN010000187.1:0-3766 GCA_038129925.1 Flavobacteriaceae bacterium | reverse complement strand
AATCAGAGGCATATACATATAGATTTTCTTTGAGCTCTTTAGCAGTGATACTGGCTGCAAAGTCTGTTATATTCATTTGATTTTGGGCAATGAGTAAGAGTGGGAATAATAAGTTAAAAAATAAAGTTTTCATGGTGTTTTTGTTAAAAAGCAACTTTTACTATTCAAGCCGTAGTTTGTGTTTTGGGGTTTTTAATAGTCTGGAGTATTCCGTCCCAGAATTGTATACGCAAATCTAGTGCACGTTTAGAATAATGCAAAACTTCATCCCACTTTTGCTCATTTTCTCCACATAATTGTTGGATCATTTCTAGTGCCATAGGTCCATGTTCGTCTGCATCAACCTCTATGTGGCGTTCAAAATAATAAATTAAATCTGCCAATTCTAAATTATTTGTTTGCTTTAGATTTTTGATAATTTCAATAAACATCGCAGGTATGAGATCCTCCCTTCCAAAAGTAAAAACTGCAGCAACTATGTGTGGCTTTTCTGTTTGAACCACTTCAAAAGTAAACTTTAGAAAATTTGTAATATGGCTTGGCAAGGAAGAATTCGCCAAGATAGCATCGATATGCTGACCTTCTTTTAACTGAAGAATTAGGTGGTTTATTTCAGAAGGATTAGCTCCCAATGAATACATCGCTTCAACGTACATTTCAAAATGACTCATAGGAACTCCCTTTCTATTGAGATCTGACTCTTCACCCCAGACAATTTCGTTAATTAATCGCGATGCTGATGGGTGACCCGAGGGAACCCAAGGTATCTCATTACAACTCAATTGTCTTTGTAGCTGCTTGAGCAGGGACATAAAGTCCCATACTGCAAAAACATGATGCTCCATAAAAAGACGAATGTCTGTTGCGGTGTGTATACTGTAATAAACTTTGTGGTTTTGAAGTACTTCCCTTAAAGAATAAAGTTCTTTTTTGATTCGTTCTATCATCATCAAATGCATTATATTGAGTGCAAATATATAGATTAAATATAACTTTTGGACTCAAATTCACTATTGCTGTTTACGATATCATCTGTCGCTTTAACCCTGTCTCCTGGACCAGATATTATGTATGTATTTAGCACGAGTTTGACCAAAGGCAGGTTTCATGGTCTTAAGGTTAGTCTTGGGCTTTGCTCAGGCTTATGGGTACATACACTCTTGATAATTTTAGGGGTTGGAAATTTTCTAAATCAATATCCTGAAAGCCAGCGTATACTCGAATGTTTAGGAGGTGGGTATTTGCTATTTCTCGCTGTTAAGAGTTGGTCAAGCGTTCGCAAGAACATTAAAGATGAAAATTCACCTAAATCTAAAAACGAAAATCACTTTTTAACTGGATTTGTGATGAATTTAAGTAATCCAAAAGTAAGTTTATTTTTCATCAGTTTTTTTCCTGGCTTTCTATTTCATCAAACTTGGTCATTTGAATTTCAGTTTCTCATTTTAGGAACACTTTTTTTTATTCAAGGATTATTGGTCTTTACTATTGTCACTTTTTTTGCGGGTCAGATAGGTTCGAGATTTTCAAACACTAAAGACAGTACGCTTTGGAATAAAATTCAAGCAATTGTCTTGACCTTGATTGCATTGATGTTGTTTTACCCTTAAATTTAGAGTCAGAATCAATCCGCTATGGAAGCCATTAATCTAATAGAATGTCCGCGAGATGCTATTCAAGGCTATCAGACCCCTATAGCTACTTCAATGAAAATAGCCTACTATCAAATGCTCCTCAAGGTTGGCTATCATACCTTGGACTGTGGTAGTTTTGTAAATCCTAAAGCCATTCCACAAATGGCAGATACTGCAGCTGTCATCAAAGGCTTAGATATTAGTGACACTCAAACCAGACTTTTGACTATAGTTGCCAACTTTAGAGGGGCAGAGGAGGCGGTTAAATTCGATAAAATTCATTATTTGGGATATCCTTTCTCTGTGTCTGAAAATTTTCAAGTCCGAAATACTGGAAAAACAATTGCAGAGTCTTTGACAGTTTTAAAACATATTAATGAGCTGACTTTAAGTCACAAAAAAGAACTCGTTGTATACCTTTCTATGGGATTTGGAAATCCTTATGGTGACCCCTGGAGTACATCGATCATTAAAGATTGGATCGCTGCGCTAGCTGATCTGGGAATCAAGATCATTTCTCTTTCAGATACGGTAGGTTCTGCAAAAACTGATGACATTGATCTGTTGTTTACAGCCTTGATTAAAGCCTATCCAAAATTGGAATTTGGTGCACATTTTCATTCACTCCCTGACCAATGGTATGCCAAAGTAAATGCAGCATATTTAGCAGGATGCAAGCGCTTTGATGGTACTATTAAGGGGCGTGGCGGATGCCCAATGGCTCATGATGAATTAGTGGGGAATATACCTATGGAAAAGATTATTTCTTATTTTACCGCTGAAGATAAATTGCCAAAAAACCTTAACAATCTAGCCTTTGAATCCGCATTTAATTTTTCACATAAAATATTTATTTAAAATTATTCTAAATTAGTTTTTATCTTTTCAATTCTAGTTTATATTTGCACTCTATTTATAATTGATCTAAATAAATATAGAATGCAATTTAGAATCCTATTAATCTCTCTTTTATGGTTGACATGGTGTAAATCAACTGCTCAAGAAAATGAGATATTAAACGATTCAGTTCGAAAATTAGACGAGGTAATCATCAAGGCAAATACCATATTAGGGAACAAGTTTGTCGCTAAGAATAGAACAGGAGCGTCTTATTTTTTATCAAGTGATGAGCTTAAAAGTTTTGGTTATATCGACATCAACAGAGCACTGAAGGCAGTTCCTGGTGTTAACTTCTACGAGGAAGATGGATTTGGCTTACGTCCCAATATAAGTTTAAGAGGAACCTCTCCTCAACGCAGCTCAAAAATTACACTTATGGAGGACGGTGTGTTGATTGCACCTGCTCCATATAGTTCTCCTGCGGCATATTATTTTCCTTCCGTATTGCGAATGGAAGCAATTGAAATACTAAAAGGGAGCAGCCAGGTTCAATACGGTCCGTTTACAACAGGAGGGGTGATCAATATGCTTTCTTCATCAGCACCAGAAGAGGGTTTACAAGCAAAATTTCAAACCTCCTACGGCAGCTTTAACAGCAGCCAGATACACAGTAGTGTAGGGCAGTCCATTGAAAATTTGAGTTATTTATTTGAGTATTTATCTATGAATTCAGATGGCTTTAAAAAACTCAATACAGGGGAAAACACCGGTTTTAATATTACTGATTTGATGGGTAAAGTACGCTTAAAGTCAGCGGAGAACTCCGCTACACCTCAGTTTTTAGAATTCAAATACCATTTTTTCGATGAACTCTCCAACGAGACTTATTTAGGTATTTCTGAACGTGATTTTAATACCAACCCCTTTGATCGTTATGCCGCATCTCAAGAAGATAATATGGATGCAAGACAAGTGCAACTCATGCTTACACACAGCATCAGCATAAACGAACAGTTTAAAATTGTGACCAATGTATACGACAACACTTTTTCGAGAAATTGGTATAAACTAAGTGGAGTAGTTGTGGACGATTCGAAAAAGGGTCTTGAAACTGTTTTAGCAGCGCCCTCGAATTATCCGAATCACTTTGCAGTTTTAAAAGGATTGGCCAATTCAGATGATAATGCTTTGTACGTCAAGGCAAATAATCGTGTGTATACTTCACGGGGAGTTCAAACAAAATTAGATTATCATTGGTACGGTAAATCAGGGATATTTCACGACTTAGAAAT
>JAYPMN010000186.1:0-3788 GCA_038129925.1 Flavobacteriaceae bacterium | reverse complement strand
GATACAGTCTACATCACTCCCCAAGGCTATGGTAGGACCTTCTCCATAACTCCATCTCGCCATCCAAGCAGTAGAAATCCCAGAAATTCCTTTTTCAACCTCAAAGCCTGCCTCTTCAAGTATCCCTATTAAATAAGCTGAAGACTCGTACTCTTGAAAGCCCAATTCAGCAAAACTAAAAATCTTATCAATCATCACCTGAGTTTTTTTATGACGACTGTCTACAGCTTCTATAGTAGCTGTTTTAATTTTTTGAATTTGCCTTTTAGAAAATTTATGCTGTGCTGTTATAACATTTAATTGAATGAATATAAAAAACAAAAGGGCTTTAATTTGTAGCGTATTGAAAGCTGTCATAAGAATAATATTTTACCTAAAATACAAATTAATTGAAGCATTCCTATTTCTTTAGTTTATCTGTAATACAGAAGATTTTTCTTATTGTGGTATTTCTATTACTCAATAATTACACCCAATCTTCAATGAACTCGGAAACCCTTATTCAAAAAAGTAACCCTGCACATTGTGGATTGGATATGCTTAAGACGACCAAATCCATTCAATACACAAAATCAACCTCACTTTATTCTAAACCTGTAAAATTAAAGCTGATTAGGTAAAAAATAACAGGCGAACAAGTTTGATTTTAAACGACCGTTATGAAACTCAAACAGGATTGTCGTTGAACAAATCAAGGAGAAGTTTTTTCTTAGATACACTCGGTAAAAACGACTACCTAAGAGCAACCTATCAATATGAGATTGATTCAATAAAGCTAAATCAGAAATGATAGCGTTTAAATGCTTCTATTGCTGCATATTCTGAGAGTCCCAAATCCTTATATTTTTTCGCAGTATCTGCATTTCGATCTTCTGCACGGATCCAAAATTCTCGGTGATCATTACCTTGAAACATGACTCCATCTTTTTGTGATTGATGATAAAAAATAGCCTTCCGTTTTCTTAAAACTTGATCTGGACTCATAGGTACAGCCATCTCAATTTCGTGAATTTCCCATTCATGCCAAGCTCCTCGGTAAAGCCATACCCAACAGTCTTTCATAAAAGACTTGGTTTTAAGAGCTTTCAAAGCGGCAAAAATAATATCCAAACAAACCCTATGTGTTCCATGTGGATCGGCTAAATCTCCAGCTGCGTATATTTGATGCGGTTTTATTTCCTCTATCAATACTTTAGTCTGATTTATGTCTTTATCAGACACTGGGTTTTTATCGATCAAGCCCGTTTCATAAAAAGGTAAATTCATAAAATGTACTTGACTGTCAGCTATACCTATATAGCGTGTTGCTCCAAGTGATTCTCTCCTTCGAATGCTTCCTTTTAAATCACAAATTCCTCTTGGTGTGGGGTGTTGAGGATTCATTTCGTTTAACTCCTGCTTTACCATCTCTACCTTTTTACTTTTATCAGATTGTAACAAATCTTGAGTTACTTCTAAAAATCGAATGGCATCTTCATTAGAAACCGCAATATTCCCTGAGGTTTGATAAGCAACATGCACTTCATGACCTTGGGCTACTAGACGATCAAAGGTCCCTCCCATGGAGATGACATCATCATCTGGGTGAGGGCTGAATATTAAGACCCTTTTCTTTTTGGGTAAAGCGCGTTCTGGACGGTAGGTATCGTCAGCATCTGGCTTTCCCCCCGGCCAACCAGTAATGGATCGCTGTAATCTGTTAAATATCTCGATATTTAAATCATATGCCGAGCCGTGAGAGGCTAGAAGGTCTGACATCCCGTGTTTATTGTAATCCTCATCGGTGAGTTTTAAAATTGATTTTGCTGTGGTAGCACAAAGCCATGCAATAGCTTTTGATCGTAAATCCTCATCCCATTTACATTGACTTACCAGCCAAGGAGTTTTTATTCTAGTGAGTTCTGCGGCTGATTCATGATCAAGGACAAGCGTTGTGTTTTTATGCAATTGAAGATAGGTAGTTGGTATCATCGGTGATATTGCTCCCTCAATTGCTTTTTGAATAATCTCCGCCTTATTCGTCCCCCATGCCATAAGCAAAACCCTTTTAGCCGAAAGTATGGTCTGTATTCCCATAGTAATTGCCTTACGGGGAACGTGTTCTATACCTTGGAAAGATGGCGCGGCATCATAACGTGTAAGGTGATCTAAGGTGATTGTCCGTGTCCTTGAATTGCGATGTGACCCTGGTTCATTAAACCCAATATGCCCCGTTCTACCTATTCCTAAAATTTGAAGATCAATCCCTCCTGCTTCCTGAATCTTTTCCTCGTAACTTATACAGAAATTCCTGACCTCATCTATATCTACTTCACCGTTTGGAATGTTGATGTTTTCAGGTTCAATATCAACATAATTAAATAAATGAGTGTGCATGAAGTAGTGATAACTCTGAACGTCTTCTTTTGAAATGGTGTAGTATTCATCTAGATTAAAACTGATCACATTTTTAAAACTCAAGCCTTCTTCTTTGTGCATCCTAACCAATTCTCTATAAACACTTATAGGACTGGAACCTGTGGCTAAACCCAAAACACACATTTTGTTTTGCTTCTGTTTTTCGTTGATTAAAAAAGCTATTTCTTGGGCAATTAATTTTGAGCCCTCGCTGGGACTGTCGCAGATTACATTGTGAAGTTTTTCGCAACGAGTTTCCTCAAAACTACCTGGTGCTTTGTAAATTAAGCGCTTGGTATTTGATGATTGCATGATAAGTAACTATTGCAGTGAACTCCAAATTTAAGATTTCTAGTTAACAATAGTTTTTCTTTTTTGACTTTTTTTGAATTTCAAAATTATTGTTTTTAGTCCAAATTTAGCCTCATGAATAAAAGTATAGTTCTCTAGTTCTACTTTTTAATATTTGCCTAAGCGTAGTTGCCCTTTCTATCGATGTATTAAATAATCGTTCACTTGAAGAGGCTTTTGTTCTAGATAATTTAGAAAAAGATGTCGAAATGGACAGGGTGTCAACGAATTTAAGGCCTCTTGACCTCAATATTTTTGTTTTCAATTTGAGATAACTCTATGAGTTTTCCTTGCTCGAAAAACGAGGGAAGACTATCCAAGGGTTGAAATTTTACTTTTGGCTTGTAATTGATATAGTCTTGAAATAAAAATCCTAGCTGCTTACTTAAGTTTTTAGATTTTCTAAATCGAGTCCCTCCTCCATCGGTCAAATAGTTGTAAGCTAAATAGTCAATTTGATAATTTTTTTTACTAATCCAATACCTGAATTCATCTTGAAAATCATCGCCTCCCCCTTCTTGATCGAAAGTAATTTTTAAAGTCCAATAAGAACGCCCCTCAATTACAACTGAATTTAAAAGTTCAGCATTTACAGCTGGATCTTGAAGTGGTCTTGGCAGCTGAAAAAAGTACATTACAGAATTTAATGAATTGGAATACAGCTTTCGAATACTGTCCTGCAGAACAACTAAATTATCATTTTCAAAGCGCTGTAGTTTATCAACAGAAGTCATCAGATCAATAATTTTCTTTTCTTCTTTATTCGTTTGTCTGGAATACGAATAAAACCCTTGATTACGTTCTAGTACGTAATGGTAATCTCTAAAATCAAATTCAATTTTATATTCTTGATTATCAAAGCCGTAGACTGCATTTGATTTTTGAATTATTTTATCTACAAGGTTGGAGGCAGGAGTTTGACAACTGTTAAATAATATTAACAAAAGGAGCGAATTTCTAAGTAAAGAAATCATTGATAATTTTATTAATAATTCTAATCTAAAACGAAGATACAACTAAAAGATATGCTTTATTTTTGA
>JAYPMN010000185.1:2597-3806 GCA_038129925.1 Flavobacteriaceae bacterium | reverse complement strand
TTATGCATTCTGGATTTTTTCATCTTTTTTGGAATATGTATCTCTTGTATTTTGCTTCTCGTTTGTTTCTCAATTTATTTTCATCGAGGACATTTTTCAGCGTATATTTTCTAGGTGTATTTTTAGGAGGGCTTACCTTTATGTTGAGTTATACAGTGTTTCCCGCTTTTCAATATGCATCTCCAATAATGGTGGGCGCCTCTGCTGGGGTAATGGCAGTCTTTATTTTTATGGCGACCTATTCCCCTGACGTGGAGGTAAGGATCATATTTTTTAATGTTAAACTCCGTTATTTAGGTATTGCCTTTGTGCTATTAGACGTGATTCAAATTCCTTACGGGAATGCTGGAGGTCATTTAGCCCACCTTGGTGGTGCTGCACTGGGTTATTTTTATGTAAGGCGTTTGGATCAAGGAGTGGATATAGGTTTGCCATTTGAAAATTTTACAAATCGAGTGTTAAATCTGTTTAAAAAGCAGACCAACCTTAAAACAGTCTACAAAAGTAAATCCACCTCCAATAAGAAAAAGAAAGAAACTAGCCAGGAAATAGATCAAAATAAAACTGATGCTATACTTGATAAGATTAGTAAATCAGGCTATGATAGCCTTACTCAAAAAGAAAAGGACTTCCTTTTCCAGGCTGGAAAAAAGAAATAGGTGAGTAGAAAAGCTACAAAGAGATCGTTTTTATTTAAGATACTCCTAATCTTAAACATATTTTTTTTAATCCTCCAACTTGTCAGTATGAATGTTATGGGAGGGTTTATCAAAATTCCACTTCTTACCCTTCTCGTCCCCTTGTTAAGTATGATTAATCTCTTATTTTTTCTGATTTGGTTGTTACGTTTTCAGTGGCCATCATTACTTTTTATAGCAGTATTGGTAATTAGTTTGCAAGAATGGCAATTACTATATCAATTTGAGAATAGGGGGATTGCCACCTCAAAAGGGTTGCATGTGATGAGTTATAATGTACGTTCGTTTAACCGCTTTGAATGGCTTAAAGATGATGATGTTTCAAGTTTAATCGAAAGTTTTATAAACGAGTCAAAAGCTGATGTAATTTGCTTTCAAGAGTTTTCAAAGGAAGAAGCGCCAGAGTTCAAGGATTACCCCTATCAAGTTTTTAAGCCCTATGTAAACCATGGTAAAATCGGAACTTCGATTATTTCCAAATATCCCTTAGTGAATTCTAAATTAATATCAT
>JAYPMN010000185.1:0-2587 GCA_038129925.1 Flavobacteriaceae bacterium | reverse complement strand
GGAATGCAAAGTGATTTGATTTGGAAGAAGGACACTTTGAGGTTTTACAATCTTCATTTTGAATCTTTTCGACTTAATCGATCGGATAGTTTGATCAGTTCTAATTATTCAGAAAAGTTTAGAAGAAAATTACAAGCTGTTTTTGAAATCCAAAGCAATCAAGTTAGTCAATTTAATACCCTTAGTCAGTCCAATTCCTATCCAGAAGTTATATGCACTGATCTCAATAATAATGCATTTTCAGAATCCTATAATTTATTGAGTAAAAAGCGTGTTGATAGTTTTACAGAAGCAGGTGCTGGACTTGGTGCCACCTACTATTTTTCCAGTCTGCCCCTTCGAATAGATTTTATATTCACCTCCAAAACTCTAAGAGCAATTGATTACAAGACTCACGAGGTTAAATTATCCGATCATAGGCCAATCTCAGCAAAACTAAGCAAAGGTTAAATTTTAAGGGAATGCTTTTGAAGGTAATTTAAAGTGGCAGGTCCTAAATTGAAAAGCAGATCAATGATGCTTAGGTTGGGTATAAACCCATTTTTTTCTTCAAAAACTTGTCTGTAAGGTTCAAAATTAATTTGCACACTTTTTTTAGCATTTACTAGGTCATCCATTCGCCGGAGATTATCCTTCTTCCATTCTACTATTTTATAAGATATAGAAAACTCGATCAATTCCATTATTTTATTAAGCAAGTCGAGATTGAATTGCATAAGATGCGTTACTTCCTCTTTATAAAATGAGATTAAATCTGCTTCGTAAAATTCAAAGTAAGGAGAAGATCGATAGGCAGAACAAATTGATTTCCAGTGTTTCTTTTGCCATGCGGTTGTTTTTGCAATTTGTACTTCCTCTTCTTTTTGATGCAACTTACTTTTGTTGTGAACAATAGGTAAGGTTAATTTAAGTTTTCCGTTTGCTCCGTAGATTTCAGTTCGATTTCTATATGTCTGCTTCTGGTAATGGGTGTCTCTAACAAAATAAGGCTGTTTTTGAGCTATAATCCAGCTGCAATAATGAATATTGGGGAGATATGCCGGACACACTACAGCGTTCATGCTGCTTTTTTATTTTTCCTTCTACGATAAAAAACAAAACCCTGCCAAATGACAATTACACCGGCAAAATATGGAAAATAGGAGAGGCGCTCGCCAGGACCGTCAACAGTGGTAAATACCCTGTCCCAACGAATAGTCCAGTTTTTAATTCCATCATTGATTCCCTTAATACTAAACCAAATAAAAATAGGCTTACCTACAATATGATCATCTGGAACGAATCCCCAGAACCTACTATCTTCTGATCGGTGTCTGTTGTCACCCATCATCCAATAATAATCTTTTTTAAAGGTATATCTAGTACTGCCATTTCCATTAATTAAGATCTCCGTAGGTGTTGTTTCTAGGTCGTTTAACTCGTAGTCTGTGATTATTTTTTTGTAAAGAGGTAGGTTATCTTTGTTAAGGTCTACAGTCATTCCTCTTTTGGGAATCAGTAGGGGTCCAAAGTTGTCCTCGTTCCAGTCGTAGGGGATTTTATTCGGGAAAAACGTTTCATTTGGAACTTTGTCTGTACTGATTCGTCTAACGACACTATCGATCCCTGAAATGGTTTTTAATTTTTCTGCCTCATTAAGGGTCAAGACCATGTCTTTTTTAGCTTCGAGCAATTCACTAACACGCAGCCCTAATTTTCTTACAAGATCATTTGGTAGTCCCTTTGACTCAGTGATCACTACAAAGTTATCAATAGTATTTCCCGACCGTCCAACAATGAAGGGTATTAATTCTCTGTAACTATTTTCAGTAATATTTTCAATCTTATACCTTCTGTAAAACGACTCAAAGCCCTCAGCTAATAAATTTCTAGAGGAGACTCCTTTTTTTGCATAGGCACTATGGCTAAATTGTATTCTTGCCCTGCTAGAATAGTTGTTTTTTTCTCCATTGGTGTGCACTAATCCGTTGATGATTTCAAGAGTATCTCCAGGAATACCGACGCAACGTTTCACATAGTTTGATTTTTTATCTATGGGCTTATCCACTCTTTTTTCTTTTACAAAAAACTGACGTACAGTGTCGGCAGGCCAACTGAAAACTACAATATCATTGCGTTTTATTTTTTGTAAGGCAGGCAATCTGAAATAAGGGAGTTGAGGTTTTTTGAGATAAGAGCGTACTTTAAGTACGGGTATGGTATCGTGAACCATAGGTACAGAAACCGCTGTCATAGGCGTACGTGCACCGTAATGAAATTTACTTACAAAAAGAAAATCACCGATAAGAAGTGATTTTTCCAAAGAACCTGTTGGTATGATATAGGGTTGAATAAAATAATTGTGTACGATGGTCGCAGCAACTACAGCGAAAAGAATGGAACTTACGGTTTCTCCAAAACCTGTTCGGGGTCTGAGACTACGATCTGGGATATGTTTTAAATTTTTACTGTAGTTGAGAGTAAAAATACTTAATCCGAAAGTCAACAAGACAGCTAAGCTATCAGTCGCTCTATTTTTCCCAAAACTCCTTAAAGTTTCAACCCAAATAACACCAAAGAGTATCAAATTGATAGTTGGGATAAAAAG
>JAYPMN010000184.1:0-3831 GCA_038129925.1 Flavobacteriaceae bacterium | reverse complement strand
ATATCAAATCCCAACCCCATATCCCAATAAAAAAACCATTTTCTAAAACCCATGCTCCAGTGTTTGGTATTGAGGTGCTTGTGAAGTTTAAGGTTTTTCCCCATATGAATCCTCACTGACTTCGAATTTGTCAGTCTTTGCCATATATTCAAGCCCATTCTTGTGCTATTAAAGAAAGGTCATTATCATAACTTAATGGTGTTAAATCATAATAGGACCTTACACTGTTTTGAAAGTTTAAACCTGAAAAATAAAAACTCATCCTAATGAAAAGTTTATTATTACCCTAAAAGTTATAATTTCCTCAAAGACCTTAAAATGTTATTGGCTAATTGGAAAACTTTTCCTTTTTATACTCCGCTTTTAAAATATGCTTTTTGGATCCTGCGATACCAGGATATTTTTTTTTAAGTATTTCATATTCTGGATTGACCACATGATCCCCCCAAATTTCAAGCATAAACTTTAAGTTTTCCTCATTTTCAGGGTATTGACCCTTGTCGTCAGTTTTATAAATCCAATTCTCAAGTATTTTTGCATGCGCTTTAAGTGTTAGTTCATATTCCGTACCAGATGCTAAGTTTTTTAGTTCAAAAGGATCATTTGTAATATCATATAATTCTTCACTGGGTCTAAAATCAGATAAAAACCGTTCTTGAGCCGAATTTAACTTTCCCTCTTTTTTCAACATTCTCATAGTTTTTACAAATTCTACTCCATTGACATCCATGTAGGTAGGCTGGGTGTAGGGTCGGTCGGTCATAAAGTTTTTTATGTATTTAAATTTTTTTGTGCGGACAGAACGTATTCTATCTATTGTAAAATCGCAACGATCTCTGGTGGAAATTATATATTCACGAGGAGGATCTGTGAATAAATTTCTGCCTTCCATATAATCAGGAATTTTAATTTCAGCAATAGCTAAAGAAGTAGTTCCTATGTCCAATCCACTAACTAATTCATCATTAGAGGTTCCTTTTAAAATAGTCTTAAATTGGTTTGTGAAATCTGCAATGATTAAGGGTACATGTAAACCTCCCTCATATAAAAACTGTTTATTTCTAGTTATTCTCATTCCGTGATCCGAGAAAAAGAATACAATAGTGTTTTTTAAAATCTTATTTTCTTTAAGTCCCTTGATAATTTCACCAACCCTCTTGTCTGTTATCTGTATTGCATCATAATGCTTTGCATACTCCTCAATTAAAACTGGATGATCAGGTAAATAGGGAGGTAACTTAATCTTGGATCGATCTACAGGTGATGAAATGTTACTAAGAAAATTTTTTTTAAAAATCTCTTTACCACCAGATAATTGTATTTGACCAAAGAATGGTTGGCTTTCAGTTAATTCAGAAAAATCGATAGGCAAACCTAATTTACCATACAAAGGATGTACTTTATATTCCTGACTGTATAGGTTATTTCGATTATAGCTAAAATTATAATCATCTTTCCCATTATTAAATGTAAAGTAACCTGATTTTTTAAAAATTTCCGGAATTGTCTCAAAACTCTTAGGTAATTTAATTTCAGATTCTGGTGTTCTAGAACTGTGGTGATTATGAATTCCCAATGTAGTTGCCATCACCCCTGTAATAATTGTTGATCTACTTGCGGAACAAACTGGTGAAGGCATAAAAGCATTGGTGTATAAAATTCCATTTTTAGCAAGATTATCAATATTTGGAGTTTTTATTAATTCTTCTCCATATGCCCCCATTAGTGGCGCAGTGTCTTCTAAGTATACCCAAAGAATATTTATTTTTTTTAAGTCTAAAGAATTTGAATTATTACAAGAAAATAACCCAATAAAAGCAATTAAAAAAAAGGGTTGTTTAAATTTGATCATCATTTGAACAATTAAAAAATATCTGTAAGTTATAGAGAATGGGCTTAAAAGAAAAACCCTCCGCTTGGGAGGGCAATCAAGTAACATTTTAGATTTTATTCTTTTCGAGCTTTTTCTGATGCCTCTATGGCTGCAATCATTTCTTTGGTATCATACATATGATACTCTTCACTAATTTTTCCATCAGTCCCCCAAACAAAGCTTATATGCGCTGGCATTTTAATCGTTTCTCCAGTCAATTTGCTTGTTGCTATCCAATTAAACCAAGTTTGAGTTACAGTAAGGGCTTCATTAGATGGACCAGGTGGATAACTTGCTGTTTCTACCCATTGACCTACGTCTGTTTTCCCTTCTGATCCCCAAGACATTTTGATAGGAGAGAATGTGGCATGTTGAGCCTGTAATAAAACTTCTAACTCTTCAAGTGAAATTGATTCAGTACTATTTAGATATACCTTTAAATCTGGAGACCAAAGAGACTTAAGTCCATCCATATCATTGTTTAAATAGTTTTGATAATGTGCCCTAATGGCATTTGATTTATCATCTTCAAAACTAAGTTGTACCCCAGTAGTGCTAGTACACCCAAGAAAAAAGGAGGAAACTAATACTAATAATATTTTTTTCATTTTAATTGATTTATGATTAATAATATCTCTAAGATATAGAGAATGGGTTAAAAAGAAAAACCCTCCACTTGGGAGGGCTTAGTATACGGTTTATGGCGAACTTAACTCAGGTAAAAGTTTCTGATAATGTGAAATATTTTCTGAAACTGAGAGCTGAACGTTTATATAATCATCTTCATAAGATCCTTCCCCATATAGCTCTTCATATTTCTCAACTACCTTGGGAAACATTTTAGAGTTTTCTTCTTGCATTGATGCAAGATCCTTGTGATGATATCTTACCATAACCCATCGACCATTACAACCTGAATTACAAGACATAACCCCAACTCTATTTTTCCAGCCTGCTTCCTTCATTGCTTTAACGAGTCGTGTTCTATACCTCCAAAAATCTTTCTCTTTTCCAGGAATAAGTTTGTAAATAAGAACTCTTCTATGATTCAGTCTTTTATATCCTTCTGGAACATATGTTGCGTTCTTATTTAAGGACCAAAATCTATTTGCTAATGGCGTGTGTAATTCACCCGTCGTTTTCCACCAATAATCTAACTCTTTTTTACTTACAGAAGAGTCAAAATCACCTATTTCATTTCCATGCTGTACTCTCCATAAATTATTTGAATTAGGACCCGATAGAATTTCAAATGTTGAAAATCTTGTTGAACCCTCTTTAGAGTTATACAGTTTGGTTTTTGCTGCAACAGCGGCTTTCATTTTTGCAAGATTTGTGGGTTCAATATCTAAAACTCTAGCTTGAATTACTTGAGCTAAAGAAATATTTGAAATTAGAATTGAAAATGTTAAAAGAAAAATTCTTTTCATGTTTTAATTGATTTATGGTTAATAAGATGCTAATCTACCAAAAAAAACCTCTATTAAAAGGGTGTCTAGACAGTTTCTTTAAAATTAAAAAGTTTTCCAAAATCGATACTCGGCACATTTTCTTTTGTTGAGTTAAAGTGCTCAACAGGCCTTAATGATGGTAGGACTAGTTTTAATAGGTCAATTATGTATTTCATCTTATCTTTTGGACTCATTGAATCTAAACTCTCCTGGATACTTTCAATGTTATTTTCGACTAATTTCTGTATAGACTCTCTAATTTGTTGAGTCGATTTGTTTTTTGATCCTTCAGGTCTTCCATTAGGATTTCCAGATTGTCCTTTTTGCCACTTGTTAGACATTTTTTCTTGTTTTTTTACTGTTTTTAATAGATATGCTTTTATTAGATTCTAGATTTTAGGACATACTTTCCCCTAGAGGTTGCTACTAACAACCCAGGGGAATGCTACCTTAAAACATGCTTCCATTGAGTTCTGAGTTTAAGGACATGGAGTTACACTGAGACAC
>JAYPMN010000183.1:0-3843 GCA_038129925.1 Flavobacteriaceae bacterium | reverse complement strand
AGTGGAGCAATTCAAATAAGGCTTCTATTTCGCTGAGGGAAATGTTATCTCACTATGCGCGTTTGACTCCTTGGATTCCATTTTATAAAGAAACCCTCAACAAAAAAGGATATCCAAAAAAACTTATGTATCAATCAAAACCTTCTTCAAAGTTCTCTTTGACAGTGGCTAATGACCTTTTTTTAAAATCAGATTTTGGAGAGGAATTGTATTCCCAAATCAAAGAGAGTGAATTATTGGATACCTTGGGTTATAAGTACTCAGATTTTCCCTATTATATACTTAAAAAATATTACGAAACCACTTCTGGCTTACCCTACGATAAATTAATTGAAGATAGTATTTTTAAGCCATTAGGTTTGAAAAATATTAGATTCAAACCACTAGAACAGTTTGACGCTGATCAAATTGTACCCTCAGAGATTGACTCCTATTTTCGTCATCAAGAGTTGGATGGATATGTACATGATATGGGCGCTGCGATGCAGAATGGGGTAGGTGGTCACGCAGGGCTTTTTGGGGATGCGGAGTCAGTAGCTTCAATCATGCAAATGTATCTTCAGGGAGGAATTTATAACGGAATACAGTTACTTAATTCAGAGACGATATCGACTTTTAATGTCTGTTCCTATTGTCCAGAAGGAAACAGGAGGGGAATTGGATTTGACAAGCCACAACTCGAAGGAAATCACATTTCCACTTGTGGATGTGTTTCTATGAAAAGTTTCGGACACACGGGATATACCGGTACTTATGCTTGGGCAGATCCAGAAAAAGAACTACTAATTGTTATCTTGGCAAATAGAACCTATCCTAATGATGATTTTACCTATAGTAAAAGTAATATTAGAACCCGAATACAGAAACACTTTTACAACGCATTAATTGACTAAAAAAGAACAAATTTGAATATTGCAATAGTTTGTTATCCAACCTTTGGAGGTAGTGGTGTAGTGGCCACAGAGCTGGGAATTGCCCTATCTACGAGGGGACACGAAATTCATTTCATAACCTATCACCAACCCGTAAGATTAGAGGCTCTTCAGCATCCTAACATACATTATCACGAGGTAAATGTTCCAGACTATCCGCTTTTTAAATATCAACCCTATGAACTCGCCTTGTCTAGTCGTTTAGTAGATGTGATTCAAAATGCTCAAATTGATGTGCTTCACGTTCATTATGCCATTCCTCACGCTTATGCAGCCTACATGGCTAAAAAAATGCTTTTAGATATCGGAATACAAATCCCGATTGTTACTACTTTACACGGGACAGACATCACCTTAGTTGGCAGTCATCCTTTTTATAGGCCTGCGGTGACCTTTAGTATCAACCATTCGGATCGAGTGACAGCCGTTTCTGAAAGCTTAAGACAGGATACACTTCGTCTTTTTGATATTAAAACTAAAATCGAGGTTATTCCTAATTTCATCGACACAGAGAAGATAAATAGTGTAGGAAAGCCATGCGAAAGGACTTTGCTGGCTCAAAAAGAGGAAAAAATTCTTACTCATATCAGTAACTTTAGACCCTTAAAGCGAATTATGGATGTAATCAAAATTTTTGAAGGTTTAAGTTCTGAAATTGACTCTAAACTCATGATGGTTGGCGAAGGTCCTGAAAAGGTAAAAGCTATAGAATACGTTGAAAAAACTGGTTTGGAAGATAAAATATTGTTTCTTGGAAAAAGTAATGAGATCGATAAGGTATTATGTTATTCGGATTTGTTTTTGCTTCCCTCAGAAAAAGAAAGTTTTGGATTATCAGCATTAGAAGCTATGGCTCATGGTGTTCCGGTAATTTCATCTAATGCTGGTGGTATATCTGAAGTAAATGTAGATGGAGTTTCAGGCTATATAGCAGATATAGGAGATGTAAATACCATGGTTGTTCGAGCCAAAGAGTTACTGTCCAATGATTCGCTGCACGCACAATTTAAAAAGCAAGCCAAAGAACAAGCTAGTAAATTTTCTCTTGAAAAAATTATCGGTAAATACGAGACTATTTATTCGGATGCTGTGGCCTCCATACAGTTTTAGTGAACACCATCACTCAGGATGATAAATGCGTTCGGCATTAGCGTAAATTTCATCCCTGTCCAGACTCATTTTTTTAGTTTTAAACTTTGAGTACATTTCCATCTGATCATTATAATGCGGTGATTCAGCATGATCTGAACTACCGTATGAAATAACAGATTCAATTTCAGGTCCTTTTTCAGTAAAACGAACTAATTCTATATACGACTCACCGCTGACAACCTTAACCTTGCCATCTTTATATGGTCTATTGGCCATCGCAGTTATGACATCTGGTAGACCAAAAATCGGAAGTTCTTTTGAACCACGCACTAGCTTTTGATAATCTCCAAGTTGTATTTGCATTGTTTTAAAATATTTTAATAAGTATACTTTAGTATCTCGAAGTGCGTCAATAAGAACAGAAGGAGGAACTATTTTTGGAGAAGGCAGTAAGCGGTAATACTTTCTCAATTCATTGTAAAACACCGCAAAAACTCCTGCACCTACTGAATTCGTATCAGCTTTTCTATCCCAATTTTGAAGAATACCGATTAGTTCATCTAATTCTGGGTAGGCTGAAGGATTTAAGCCGTCTAGATGATTGATGTCCATCCAGCTAAAAACAAAGGGTTTGGGGTATTGTCTGTCGTATTTGATCCTTTTAAAATCTGCATAACTTACCCTATCATATTGATCTATCAATTCCTTAAGTCTGGTTGATCGATTGTTGTCATAGGTCTCAAAACCCATATTTTTAGAAAATTGTTTTTGATCTGGATTGTCTAAGGAATCACTCGAACGAAATGGAGTGTGATTGGCATTGTATATATAGCCTGATTGAGGCTGGATTATTTGAGGCAATTCTTCTATATCATAAGTTTCAGTCCACAGGGTCTTTTGGGTGTTTCCAGGAACGACTCCTCCCCAATCATAGCCTGGTGTTCTTTTGGGTAGTAGACCGTTTGAAATATAAAAAATAGTATCATTTTTATCGGCATAGCCAATATTATATCCTGGTAGGGCTTTCATTTTAAGTGCAGTGTAAAACTCAGTAAAGTTTGATGCCTTATTCATTCGCCACCATTGTTCCAAGGCTCTTATTTCAAATAGGGCAGGGGTGCGTACAGCATACATTCCTGTTTTATTTTTCAAGGTAGGACCGAAGATGCTTTGATAATATTTCTTTTTTATTTTAAGAGGTATACCTAGAACTTTTATAGTCAATTCTGCTTTCTGTGGCATTAATTCAAAATATTTTCCATCTACTCTGTATCTAAGCTTGTCTTTGGGATGCATTTCCAATGCAAACACATCTGTTTTATCAGGCTGGTTGACCGTATGCGCCCAACCCAAATTTTCGTTAACTCCTATTAGAATATTGGGAGATCCAGCAAACAGTGCTCCCAAAATATTGGTTCCTTCCTCGCTACATAAATGCGCCTCATACCAAGAGACTGGACCGTCTAAAGGTTGATGGGTGTTAATGGCTAGAAAAGTTGATCCATCAGTAGTTTTTTTACTATTAAAGGCGAATGTGTTGGAACCTTTAGGAATATCATCTGTTTTAAAATCAAAAGTCAGTTTATTTTGTGTGATCTGCCGAACCCATTGATCTCCTTTGGAGGAAATAAACAATTGTAATTGAGCATATCGCATCATTTTTTTTGGTGTTATGGGAAATAGTTTAGCATATAAAACCTCCTCAGGATGAGAGGATGCATAACTATTAAGTCCGTCAGCATAAGCTTGGATAATTTTTTTGTAATCAGGGTGAATGTCCTTGTTATAACGTGAGTTGTACAGCGCTTCAGAACCAATA
>JAYPMN010000182.1:1494-3859 GCA_038129925.1 Flavobacteriaceae bacterium | reverse complement strand
AAATGATCCATACCAGCCTCAAGGATAAGATCGATTCCAGCCTCTACTGCTTGCATTGAGAGAATGGGAGGAGTTCCGTTATTAAAGCGCTCTAATCCATTTGAAGCGGTATATTTTGGATTGAATTCGAAGGGCTTTTCGTGTCCAAACCATCCTTGAATAGGATTTTCCAACAGGAGATGAAAATCTTTATGGAGGTATAAAAAAGCTGGTGATCCAGGTCCACCATTCATATATTTGTAGGTACATCCTAAGGCTACTTTTGTTTCGGTCTCCTTAAAGTCTACAGGGACAGCACCTACTGCATGACTCAGGTCCCAGACGATTATACTATTGTGTTTTGCAGCCCAACTATTGAGCTCTTTGATAGGATAACAATAGGCACTTTTGTAAGTAACAAGACTAAGACAGATAATTCCTGGTTTTTCTTTGATCAACTGCTTGAGTTTTTCAAGGTCTGCTTCTATCTCTTGATTGTATTTAATAGTGGATATTGTTGTCTTTGGAAGCTGTTTAACTAGTCCATCCAAGACATATAAATCTGTTGGAAAATTTAAACTATCTGAAATGAGATGAGTAGGGTATTGTTTCGATTGAAGTAAGGCATAAAGAATTTGATAGAGGCGAACAGAGGTAGATTCTCCAAAAATAATTTCATTGGGCTCAGCATTAAGTAGTAAACTGTATTTTTTTGATATGCGCTCAGGAAGTTCCAACCAATTTTCATTCCAACTTCGTATCAGTTGTTTTCCCCATTGGGTTTTAATTACATTATCCAATTGCTCAGGAACATTTTTGGGGAGTTTACCCAAGGAGTTTCCATCTAAATAAATTTCACCTTCTCCTTGATAGAAACGATTTCTAAAAGAGTTTAGCTGATCTTGTTGATCAAAGGTTTTCGCAGCTTTAAGATCAATCATTAGCTGTAGTTAGGAAAAAAGGAAGTATTTCATCTACCCAAGCTGCATATTGGGTTCCGCTTGGGTGAAGACCATCAGCTGCAATGAACTCCGGTTTTGAGCCCACAGTTCTTGAAAGGGGTGTAATGTCAATAAATTGAATTTCTTCTCTTGCACAAACGTCATAAATGACTTGATTAAAATTATCGATTTCTAAAGCTATTTGTTCTCGATTGCGGTCTTTTGCAAACGGCATTTTTCCCCAATCAGGAATAGATACTACAAAAACTCGATTTTTTTTATTTCCCGCAAAAAGGATTGCTTGACTTAATAATTGCTCAAATTCAGCTTTAAATCCCTCAATACTTTTTCCTTGATACTGATTGTTTACTCCAATAAGCAAGGATACCCAATCGAAAGGAAAATCTAAGGCGGTATTGTCAATACCCAATTTTAGGTCTGAAGTAGTCCAGCCTGTTCGAGCGATAATTTTAGGAGAATTAATAAATATCGATTCTTTTTCTAAAGACTTTACAAGTTGATTCGGCCAGCGGTTGTCCTCAGTCACCGACTCGCCAATGGTATAACTATCACCAAGAGCTAGGTAACTTTGTTTTGGGATTTCTCCCTTTTCATCACAAGCGGTGAAAACATTAAAAACAAAAAAAAGTAAACAGAGTCTTTGAATCAAAGCTGTAAATTATAATATACCTCCCAACAAAAATAGAAAATAAGATAGGAAACTAAAGATTAAGATTAAGTATATTGTATGTATATTCAATCTTATGCGTTACTTTTTATTTGGACTTTTAGCTCCTTTTTTCTGTCTTGCTCAACTGACCTTGACAACTGTAAAACTTCCCTCTGAACTTGAAGAAACCTCCGGTTTAGAATATTTAGGAGAACACCTTCTAACCCACAATGACTCAGGTGACAAACCCAGACTTTACGTGTTTACACCCCAAGGAGAATTGATTAAAAGCATTCGGTTTTACAACTTAAAAAATAAAGATTGGGAAGATATAGCTGCAGACGAAGAACATTTTTATATCGCAGATACTGGCAATAATTATGCAACGAGGGAAAACCTGAGGATTTATATTTTAGGGAAAGACTTAATCCCTCAAGGAACCATCAAGATTGACTATGATGCTCAACAAACATTTTCTAAAGAATCTAGAAATGAATATGATGCTGAAGCACTAGTAGTTGTTGGAGAGGATTTAGTGCTTTTTTCAAAAAACAGAAAGACCCTTCAGTCTCAGATATATGTTTTTCCAAAGACTGAAGGAAGTTACAGTTTGACACCAAAACATACTATTGATACTAAAGCACTTATTACTGCAGCTGATTACAATGAAAAAGAAGATTTAGTCGTACTAACAGGTTACGATTTCGAAGGGAAACAATATTTCTTCACTTTGGAGCATTTTAAAAAGAATGGAATGAAAAATATTGATCTAACT
>JAYPMN010000182.1:0-1394 GCA_038129925.1 Flavobacteriaceae bacterium | reverse complement strand
CCAGAGGAATTTGGTAAGGCAGGAATTTCAGTTTCAAGAGCAAATTCAAGTTTAGTATTTGCTAATATAGAAGCGGAAGGTTTAGCCGCAGGAGTGTATCGATCTGAGGACGGAGGAAATTCATGGAAACAGGTCAATAAGGATAGAATTGCGGTTGCTCGATCTTGGTATTATATGGAGATTTTTGCCGACCCCCAAGATGAAAATATCGTCTATGTACTTAATGCTCCTGCTTTAAAATCTATTGATAGAGGAAAAACATTTTCAACCATACCCACACCTCATGGTGATAACCATCACTTATGGATTCATCCGGATAATAATCAGATCATGATCAACTCTAATGACGGAGGTGCGAATGTTTCAACGAACGGAGGCAAGAGTTGGAGTACTCAGCAAAACCAACCCACAGCTCAATTTTACCGTGTAATTGCAGACGAACAAGTGCCTTATTACGTTTATGGAGGGCAGCAGGACAATTCTGCTATAGGAATTAAGAGTAGAGACCAGGATCGGGGTATTGATTGGAAGGACTGGTATTCTGTCTCGGGCTGTGAAAGTGCTTTTTTGGCATTTAACCCGAAAAGTCCTAAGGTAGTTTATGGCGGCTGTTACCAAGGAATTATTGAGCGTTGGGATCGAGCTACCCAAACCGCGAAGGAAATTAAAGAATATCCTGAATTGGCATTGGGGAATGCTCCGGATTCTTTTAAATATCGATTTAATTGGAATGCTCCAATCATCAGCGCTCCTTCAGATCCAAACACCATTTATCATGCTGGCAATGTTGTATTTAAAACCCAAAATGGAGGAATTGATTGGGAAGTTATCAGTCCTGATTTGACCAGAAATGACAAAAATCAACAATTGGCCGGAGGGATACCCTATACTAATGAAGCCGCTGGAGGAGAAAATTACAATACTTTGTCAAGCCTAGTTGCCTCTCCACATGATGCTGAGGTACTTTGGGCAGGAAGTGATGATGGACTGATTCACCTTACTCGAGATGGTGGTAAAACATGGAAAAATACTACCCCCAAAGGACTAAAAGAGGGGATAATTAATTCGATTGAGGTATCTCCTCACAATCCTGAGACAGCCTATGTAGTTGTCATGCGGTATAAGTTTATGGATCTAACACCTTATGTATATAAAACTAACGATTACGGTGAAAGTTGGGAACTTATTACTGAAGGTATAGAAGGGCAACACAATTTTGTACGTGTTGTTCGTGCTGATCCAAAATTTCAAGGGTTATTGTACGCAGGAACAGAAACAGGCTTTTATATTTCATTCAATGATGGAAACTATTGGGAAGCCTTCCAAAGCAATTTACCTGTAGTTCCAATTAATGACCTTTTCATTCAGGATAACGATTTAATTGCAGCTACAGC
>JAYPMN010000181.1:0-3870 GCA_038129925.1 Flavobacteriaceae bacterium | reverse complement strand
TGCATAGGAATACCAATTTTGTCTTTGAGGAAATTTGTTTTTCGATGGCGTCCAAATCGTATCCTTTGTCTTCCCCTACAGGGACCCATTTTACAGTAGCTCCCCACTGTTCGGCATAATTCATCATTGCCAGAAAGGTAGGCTGTCCCGAAATGATTTCTCCTCCATTAGCTGCAAAAGTAATCCCTGCTACTTTTAATCCCTCTGTGGAACCCCCAGTAACAATGATTGATTCAGAAGATACTCCGTGCTTTTTAGCTAATTGTTCTGCTAAATCGTCTGAATATGCATAAGGATATCGACAAGCGTGTTCAAAAGAATTCTTTATCCGTTCTCTCACGCGCTTCGAAGGACCATAAGGATTTTCATTTGAACTCAGTCGAATTACAGGTTCCAAACTTCTCGGTTGAAAGTTTTCTTTTTCCTGAGCAGTTAAAAGGGTGGATGGTGCTATCATCAATCCCCCAATTCCCATTGAGGCTTTTAGCCAGTCTCTTCGTGATTGCATGTTTATCTGTTTTTTATAAAGTTCAATTTTTTTTAAATGAAAACAAAATTTAATCTTTACTTTACTATATGAGTGATTTGATCAACTCGATAGAAACTTTATTAAAAGCAATCATAAGTCCTTTAGAATGGGTCATGCTTTTTGCAGTTGTTGGAGGAGGCCTTTTCCTTATGTTTCACAGTCGAGGAATCCCTCTTTTGAAGTTACGCCCTGCTTTTAAACTCCTTTTTTTAAGAGAAAAAACTCAAGGAATTTCTCGTTTTCAAGCGCTATCTGCAGTGCTTGCTGCAACCGTGGGTTTAGGTAATATTTCCGGTGTAGCAATTGCCATTCATATGGGAGGTCCAGGGGTTCTAGTCTGGATGTGGCTTACCGCTTTGATCGGAATGATTATTAAATTTTACTCTTGTACCTTGGCTGTTCAGCTGCGTTGTGCAGAGGCAAACGGTGAGCCTTTAGGAGGGCCAATGTTTTATATGCAATTGGGAATAAAAAAATGGGGGAAACCCTTAGCTATATGGTTTTCAATCGCTGGGCTATTTGGGGTACTCCCCGCTTTTACGGCCAATCAACTCACTCAAACTTTTATGAATGTTGTTAAGCCAGATTCAATTATAACCTTAGGTGATCTTGAGTGGAAGTTTATTATAGGGATTGTCTTATCAGTAGCCAGTTCATTTGTCATTTTTGGAGGGCTAAAGTCCATCGTCAAAGTCACCTCAAACTTGGTTCCGGTTATGGTAGGGCTTTATTTTTTTATGGGGTTATTTATCCTTGTTTCGAATAGTGAAGCAGTCCTTCCAACTCTAGAGCTTATCTTTACTGAAGCTTTTAATTTTGATACGGCAGTGACTGGTGGTTTTTGGGGGCTGGTTATTTTAGGTGTTCGTAGAGCTGTGTTTTCCAATGAAAGTGGTGTTGGAAATGCGCCGATGTATCACGGGCAATCACAAAGTTCAAGAGGAACAGATGAAGGCTTGGTAGCCATGCTTGGCCCTCTTCTTGATACTGTATTGGTATGTACCATTACAGGTCTGATAGTCATCATAAGCGGTGCTTATAAAGTTACTGACCTCAATGGAATTGTATTGACCTTAGAAGCCTTTCGAATTTTATTTTTTGGCTTTGGAGATCAGCTATTACTGCTTATGGTTTTCGTCTTTGGGATTTCAACGCTTTTTACCTACTCCTATTATGGGGTAAAGTGCTTTGGGTTCCTAACTCAAAAAAAGTGGGGGATCTATTACAACTATTTCTATGTGGGTAGCATTATTATATCAGCTATAGTAACTGTGGAAGTGGTTGTCGGTATTATTGATTTAGCCTTTGCCCTTATGTGCATTCCTAATATGCTCGCCCTAGTTTACTTAGCAAAAAATGTCAAACTAGAAATGCGAGGGCGTAAGTGGATAAGCTAAGCCCCCGTATTGTTTTCTATTCTTCTCCAATTGGTGGAGGCCCTGGTGGAAGCATGGGTGAGTATTGATAGTCTCCCTTGCGCATTTTAAATTCATCTTTTACCTTCTGCAATAGCTTAGAATCTGTAAATAAATCAACCATAGACATGCTTAAAGCTTTGGCTGCATAAACCATCCCTTTGTGTCCAATTGACATTCCTCCGCAAGCAACAACAGCCCAAGAATGCCAAGGTGTTCCTTCCGGTGCAACAGTCACTCCCAAACGAACAACTGGTACTAAAAAACTCACATCACCAACATCTGTTGAACCTCCCATGGGGTGTTCGGCAGTGGGTTTTAATGGAGTAATCTTACCGTTGATTCCCAATTTGGGTTTGGATGTTGCTTCTTGAATTTTATAAGCAAAGTCTAGTTCTTCGGAAGTATAACTCAAGGGGCCTAAAGTTTCCAAATTTTCTTGTACTGCTACCCCTCCAGCTCTGTTGGGTAAAATCTCGTGTATTCCAGAAATCAAATTAATTTCATAATCTACATCTGCCATGATGGCTGCACCTTCAGCCATTTTTTTAACGTGTTCGTAAACTTCATTCATACCCTCTCTTTTGGTATCTCTTACCCTTACCCAAATCCTAGAGTAATCGGGCACCACATTGACCACTTGACCCCCATCTTGGATGTGATAGTGAATCCTAACGGTGGGTTTTACGTGTTCTCTAAATGAATTGATTCCATGGGTATACAATTCTAAAGCATCGGAAGCACTTCTTCCGTTCCAGGGATCAGCAGAAGCATGGGCCGTCTGACCAAAAAATTCAACTTTAAAGTCGACTAACGCCAAAGAACTTTGAACATCAGCCTCAATGGTATCTGCTGGATGCCAATCTAAACAAGCGTCTAAATCATCAAATAGACCGGCTCTTGCCATCCATAGTTTTCCAAAAAACTTCTCCTCTGCTGGGGTTCCAAAAAACTTTATTGTTCCTTTTAGTTTGCCTTCAGCAATTAAATTTTTTATTGCAACAGCAGCACCAAGGCTTGCTGTTCCATACATATTGTGCCCACAACCGTGACCGGCTGCTCCCTTTTTATACGGTGTTTTTTCAGGTACCGTTTTCTGTGAAATCCCTGGCAGTGCGTCAAACTCACCCAAAATTCCTATAACCGGTTTTCCAGATCCGTAAGTAGCCACAAAAGCTGTTGGTGTTTCAGCTACCCCAACCTCAACATCAAAACCGTTTGCTCTAGCGTAATCGATCAAGGTTTGTGAAGAAACCTTTTCTTGAAATGCGATTTCCGCAGCTGCCCAAATTTTATCACTCACCGTGATTAATTCGTCTTTTTGAGTTTCTACAGAAGCAATTACCTCCTTTTTTAACGCCTTCTTGTTTTGAGCGTTTAGGGGAACTGAGGTGAGCCCTAGCAGTAGTATTATTAAAATTAATTTGTTCATAATCCTTGTTTTAACCTATAAGTTTGTCTGATTTTTTACTGGTGCCAAAATAGCTGCCACTAGAAAAACTAATGCGCCAATTAAGTAGGGCCAATCGATAAACGAAAGCTTACTATACATAACCCCTACAACAATACTTGACAAAACAAACCCTATAGCAAACAAAACCTTTAAGATCCATTTTAACATTGTGTTCAAGTTTGGTTTCAATTTACACATTAGTTGTCAAACTTGCTTATTTTTGACCATGATTCGAATTTATTTTATCGGTCTTTTCATTTTAATAACTGCAATTATAGCCAATATACTCACTGTAAAACTGCAATTAAAATCGTGGTATGATTTACTCAACGGACTCGCAAGTTCAAAGTCCTATTGGGAATTAATCACTTTTAAAGATAGCCTATGGCTGTTTCTTGTTTACCCTTTTGTTTTAGGTTTGGGGGCTGTATTTGCAAACTTTATCTATCTAAAATTATTTCCCTCATGACTAG
>JAYPMN010000180.1:0-3879 GCA_038129925.1 Flavobacteriaceae bacterium | reverse complement strand
GTAGGACTAGGTGCAAACCGTACCCTTGTCTCCATTTTTTTCCTGCAAAGATAACAGCTTCCTAACATGTATAAGCGGTACACCTTATTAAATACTTTATATTTGCAAAAAATTAAAGTCATCATAATATTCAACAACACACCTGATTATATTTCTCCCCAGGAGGTTAGACCTGTTATGGAATTCTATGTCAGCACATATGGTTTTTCAATTGATCGATTGGTTTTCAATTTTATATCTAAAGAACGTTTACTCGAGCTCAACCAAAAATATCTTAACCACGATACTGATACGGACATTATTACGTTTGATTACAGTAAAAACAAAACCCTCAGCGCAGAATTTTTTATTTCTTTATGGGCTGTAGCCCTTTCAGCAGAAGAGGAAGGGCAAAGTGTTGAAAATGAGACGCTTAGGGTTCTTGTTCATGGTGTTTTACATTGTTTAGGAAAAAAAGACACATCCAACGACCAAAAATCTGAAATGCGAGGGTTAGAAGATGATTTTATAAAAATGTTCCACGTGAAACAAAACAGCCATGTTTGATTCTTCTTTTGATGTGATTGTAGTTGGTGCGGGTCATGCGGGTTGTGAAGCAGCGGCGGCGGCGGCGAATCTTGGATCTAAGACACTTTTAGTGACCATGAACTTGCAAAATGTCGCACAAATGTCGTGTAATCCCGCTATGGGTGGTATTGCTAAAGGACAGATTGTGAGAGAGATAGATGCTTTAGGCGGCTACTCAGGAATTGTCTCAGACCGAAGTGCAATCCAATATAAAATGCTGAACCAATCTAAAGGTCCAGCCATGTGGAGTCCACGAGTCCAGTCAGACCGAAGTTTGTTTACGCTAGAATGGCGATCGCTACTGGAGAAAACCCCAAATCTTGACTTTTATCAAGACACGATAGTAGATCTCATTGTAGACAAGGATCAGGTTATTGGAGTTGTTACCTCCTTAGGTTTAAAAATTTACGGTAAAACAGTTGTGCTCACCAATGGTACCTTCTTAAACGGTTTGATTCATATCGGAGAAAAGAACTTTGGAGGAGGTCGCGCAGGAGAAAAGGCTTCTACTGGTTTAACAGTCGCCCTTCAAGAATTAGGATTTACAGCTGGACGAATGAAGACAGGAACTCCGCCCCGTGTTGACGGTCGTTCTTTAGATTTTAGTAAAATGGAAGAACAGCCCGGAGATAGTAAACCCTCAAAGTTCTCTTTTACGGAATTGACCAAACCACTTGAAAAGCAACGCAGCTGTTACATTACACATACCAATGAAGAGGTACACGACTTATTGCGTACAGGCTTTGATCGATCACCAATGTTTAATGGGTCGATAAAAAGCACGGGGCCACGATATTGTCCATCTATTGAAGACAAAATCAATCGTTTTAGTGACAAGTTACAGCACCAAATTTTTGTTGAACCCGAAGGATGGGATACTGTCGAGGTTTATGTTAATGGATTTTCAACTTCACTCCCAGATGACATTCAATATAAAGCCCTAAAACAAGTTAGAGGTTTTGAACAAGTTAAGTTTTTTAGACCAGGTTATGCAATTGAGTATGACTACTTCCCCCCCACTCAGCTCTTTCACAGTTTAGAAACTAAAAAAATTCAAAATTTATTTTTTGCAGGGCAAATCAATGGAACTACCGGTTATGAGGAAGCTGGAGCGCAAGGAATTATGGCAGGAATTAATGCGCATCTCAAATGTCAAGACAAAACTCCTTTTGTTTTAGGTAGAGAAGAAGCCTATATAGGTGTTTTAATTGATGATCTTATTCTAAAAGGAACTGAAGAGCCTTACCGCATGTTTACTTCAAGGGCAGAATACCGCACCTTGTTAAGACAAGACAATGCAGACCAACGATTGACGCCTAAGGCCTATGAACTGGGCTTGGCTTCAGAGAATAGTATTAGGGCTGTAGAGAAAAAGGAAGAATTAAGCAATATGTTGGTTTCCTTTTTAAAAAAGACGAGTTATGACCTTGAAGAGGCAAATCATTTACTGCACGACAAAGATGATGTAGCGGTAAAGCAGACAGATAAGTTTGCTAAACTTCTTTCTCGCCCGAATATAAAACGCCAGGATTTATTAAGCTTTAAAAAAGTTACCGCTTTCCTTAAAGAAAAGAACATGAATGACGTCATCTTAGAACAGGCAGAAATCGAAATCAAATACGCAGGCTATATCGAAAAAGAAAAGCGTACTGCGGACAAACTAAAGCGACTTGAAAATATTAAAATACCTCAGGCTTTTGATTACGATCGACTGGCTTCTTTATCCCACGAGGCTAAGGAAAAGCTGAATAAAATTCAACCCACTACTCTCGCGCAAGCATCTAGAATCAGCGGAATCAACCCAAGCGACATTAGTGTTCTGCTCGTCAGCATGGGCCGTTAAGGGTAAATGTTTCACGTGAAACATCTATGAAGTCAACACACAAAACTATAGAAGTCCAAGACCATTTAGTATCAGGTGAAATCTTTCCAGTTCGCTTTGACTCCTCAGGAAATTTGGGAAGAACGATTGTTAAAAATGATTTAAACCTATCTGATTATTATCCTGATGATGACTATGTTTCTCATCAAGAAAAGCCAAAAGGGTTTAGAGGGGTCCTTTATACTGCAGCACAAAAAATAATGCTGAAGTTTAAACTTAAGGTGCTGAGATCATCCAGCAAGCAAAACAAAGTTCTTGATATCGGTGGTGGGATTGGAGTTTTTGCGAGCTTTTTGAAAGCACACGGTTTTGATGTCTCATTAATAGAGCCTAATTTAAAAGCGCGTCAATCAGCAACAAAAAAAGGAATAAAATCCTATGCTAATATTGATGCCATTCCATTAAAAGAGACCTATTCCATTTTAACGCTCTGGCATGTGTTGGAACATGTTAGTGAATTGGATTTTACCCTTCAAAAATACAGTAAACTATTAAAAGCCAATGGTTTACTAATAGTAGCAGTGCCAAATGTGGCCAGTTTTGATGCGGTCTATTACGGGCCCTATTGGGCAGCATACGATGTCCCTAGACACTTATGGCATTTTAAACCAATAGGGCTTGTTCGTAAGCTAGAAGATTACGGCTTTAGATTATTAAAAACCTACCCCCTATGGTTTGATTCCTTTTATATTTCGATTTTATCCGAAACGTATGCTAAAAGGAATTTCCCTTTTTTAAGAGGCCTTGTCATTGGCTTGTATTCAAATCTTAAAGCCCTGATAACAAAAGAATATTCGTCAAAGATTTTTGTGTTTCAGAAGCTTACTTAGGCTTTGGAATATTGATTAGCCGAGTCAACTGTAATGACATCTCAGCAAACATCATTTTAGCATTTGCATTGCGTTGTATATAGTAATGTTGTTTCTCAAAAAGCGCGGTCAACTCCAGGATGTTTTCACTGTGAATAAAAGGAGCCAGTTTGTCCATTTCAAAGCCAGTTTCTGATTTATGATGTACCAATTCATCTAAGCGATAATTTTTTAAAAAGGCATCTCGAAAAAACTGTATTCCAAACCTCAGAAAAGCTTTTTGTTTTTCCCTTCCAAGTAAGGCCAATTCATTAGCCCAACTCATTAGATCCACAACAACATTTTTATTTCCCTTTGCTTTAAAAGCAGCTCTAAGAACTTGGACTAAGAAAGCCTCGTATATTTTTTCTTCCTTATCAGAAATTAGAGAGAGGAGCTTACCATAATTCCCCCCTGCCTGTTTGAGTAGCTGTAGATTGTTATCTTGATTTTCAGGGATCATTCTAGCTAATGCGTATTCTTCTATTGGTCCTAAAGTTATTTCTTGACAGCGCGAAAGCACGGTAGGTAAGACATTTTCGTCACTCTCACACAACAGAATAAAATAAGTGTTATTGGGAG
>JAYPMN010000179.1:0-3885 GCA_038129925.1 Flavobacteriaceae bacterium | reverse complement strand
GTAAAAATTATGGAAACAAGACCAATGAGTAAGTCTAAGTGCTGGCGCATGGTTGAAATATTAGAAAGAGCGAAGTAAGATGGTACAACAAGAATCAAGACTTAGAGTTGCAGATAACACTGGCGCCAAAGAAGTGCTTACTATTCGTGTATTGGGAGGTACAAAAAGACGCTACGCTTCCATCGGTGACAAAATAGTAGTGACTGTAAAAGAAGCTTCGCCTTCTGGAACTGTCAAAAAAGGTCAAGTCTCTACTGCTGTTGTGGTAAGAACTCGTAAAGAAATCAGAAGACCTGACGGATCTTACATACGCTTCGACGAAAATGCCTGTGTATTACTTAATCCTACTGGAGAAATGCGTGGAACACGTGTATTCGGTCCTGTAGCAAGAGAGTTAAGAGATAAGCAGTTTATGAAAATTGTTTCATTAGCACCTGAAGTGTTATAAAACTTAGATATGGCAACAAAAATTAAAATAAAAAAAGGAGACAACGTAAGAGTAATTGCTGGTTCACACAAAGGAACAGAAGGCAACGTATTGAGCGTATCCCGTCAAACAAATAAAGCTATAGTGGAAGGTGTGAACTTGGTTAAGAAACACAATAAACCAAATGCACAAAACCCGCAGGGTGGGATCACAGAAAAAGAAGCACCGATTGATATCTCTAATTTATCACTGTTAACATCTGATGGTGAAACAACCCGAGTTGGGTTCCGTTTGGAGGATGATATCAAGGTTCGTTTCTCTAAAAAAACCGATGAAGTCATTTAATCATGAGTTATACACCTAGACTTAAAAAAGAATATAACGAGCGTATCGTCAACAGTTTGAAAGATACGTATAGTTACAAGAGTGTGATGCAAGTTCCCAGACTAGAGAAAATTGTTCTCAGTAGAGGAGTGGGTGCTGCTGTCGCAGACAAAAAATTAATTGATCACGCAGTAGATGAGTTAACCTTAATCACGGGTCAAAAGGCTATTTCTACCTTATCAAAAAAAGATGTTGCGGCATTTAAATTGAGAAAAGGAATGCCCATAGGCGCGAAAGTTACCCTTAGAGGTGAGCGCATGTACGAATTTTTGGACCGTTTGGTTACTGCTGCACTTCCTCGTGTTCGTGATTTTCAAGGCGTTAAAGCTACTGGATTTGACGGTAGAGGAAATTATACACTTGGTGTAACTGAGCAGATTATTTTCCCTGAAATTGATATTGATAAAGTAAATCGAATCAACGGGATGGACATCACGTTTGTGACTACTGCTCTTACAGATCAAGAAGCAAAATCATTATTAACCGAATTAGGAATCCCTTTTAAAAAGAATTAATATGGCCAAAGAATCAATGAAAGCACGTGAGGTTAAGCGTGCAAAAACAGTTGCTAAATATGCCGAGAAACGCAAAGCGCTTAAAGAAGCAGGAGACTATGAAGCACTTCAAAAGCTCCCTCGTAATGCCTCTCCCATTCGTATGCACAACAGATGTAAGTTGACTGGAAGACCAAAAGGGTATATGCGTCAGTTTGGAATTTCTCGTGTAACGTTCAGAGAAATGGCCAATAAAGGATTGATTCCCGGAGTAACTAAAGCCAGCTGGTAACCTTAAGAGATTAAAATTATGTTCACAGATCCAATTGCAGATTTTTTAACACGAATTCGAAATGCCAACCGCGCAGGTCACCGTGTTGTAGATATTCCAGCATCCAACATTAAAAGAGAAATCACTAAAATTCTTTTTGATCAAGGTTACATCCTTAGTTATAAGTTTGAAGAAACAGCTAACAACCAAGGCAATATCAAAATTGCATTAAAATATGACAAGCTTACCAAAGAAGCTGTCATTAAAAAAATTCACAGAATCAGTACTCCTGGTTTGCGTCAGTATTCAGGTTCAGAGAGTCTCCCTCGCATTCTCAATGGATTGGGAATTTCTATCGTTTCAACTTCTCAAGGAGTAATGACTGGAAAACAAGCTGCCAAAGAAAATATTGGTGGAGAATTAATTTGTTACGTATACTAAACAGTAAAAGTATAAGCAATGTCAAGAATAGGAAACAATCCAATCACTATCCCAGAAGGAGTCACTATAGACATCCAGCCCTCGCAAGTAGTTGTAAAAGGTAAGCTAGGTGAACTCACTCAAGAATACATTGATGTTGAAATCAAAATTGAGGATAACACTCTTACGATTTCTCGTCCTTCAGAAAAAAAATCTGTCAAATCCAAGCACGGTTTATACCGAGCTCTTATCGCTAATATGGTTGAGGGAGTTACCCAAGGATTTACGAAAGAGCTCGAGTTAGTTGGAGTAGGATATAGAGCTAGTAGTCAAGGTCAGAAATTAGATCTTGCTCTTGGATTTTCACACAATATTTTATTGGACATTGCACCAGAAGTCAAAATTGAAACAATTTCAGAAAAAGGTAAAAATCCAATTGTAAAGCTTACATCTCATGACAAACAACTTGTTGGTTTTGTAGCGGCAAAAATTCGATCATTCAGAAAACCTGAACCTTACAAAGGAAAAGGAATCAAGTTTGTAGGAGAACAAATTAGAAGAAAAGCAGGTAAATCAGCATAATAAATTATCATGGGTTTAACAAAATTAGATCGTAGAAATAGAATTCGTAAACGTATTCGCAAGATCGTCAATGGGACATCTTCTACACCAAGAATGTCTGTTTACAGAAGCAACAAAGAAATTTACGCTCAGTTAATAGACGATGAAACTGGAAAAACAATACTAGCTGCTTCGTCTAGAGACAAAGAAACTGCAGAGGCTAAGTTGACCACTAAAATTGAAATAGCTTCCAATGTTGGAATGCGTATTGGACAATTGGCAACAAAAGCTGGAGTTTCAGAAGTAAAATTTGACCGTGGAGGTTATTTATATCACGGAAGAGTAAAAGCATTAGCTGAAGGTGCTCGTGAAGGAGGATTAAAATTTTAATAAGATATGTATCAAGATTATAAAAACGTAGAATTAGTTAAGCCTGCAGGTCTGGATTTGAAAGATCGTTTAGTAGGTGTTCAACGGGTAACCAAGGTAACTAAAGGGGGTCGTGCATTTGGATTCTCTGCCATTGTTGTGGTAGGTGATGAGAATGGAGTAGTTGGCCAAGGTTTAGGGAAGTCAAAAGAAGTTTCTGAAGCCATTGCCAAAGCCGTTGAAGATGCTAAGAAAAACTTGATTCGTATTCCTATCGATAAAGGCACATTGCCTCATGAGCAAAAAGGGAAATACGGAGGAGCACGTGTCTTTTTAAAGCCTGCCTCTGAAGGTACAGGAGTCATTGCTGGTGGAGCAGTTCGTGCGGTGTTGGAAGCTGTTGGAGTACACAATGTACTATCAAAATCACAAGGATCTTCTAACCCACACAATGTTGTAAAGGCAACTTTTGATGCACTTCTCCAGTTGAGAAATCCACAGCGTATTGCTGAACAAAGAGGTATTTCACTTGATAAAGTCTTTAACGGATAAGCAATCGAACAATGGCACAGATAAAAGTAAAACAAGTAAAAAGTAGCATCAAGCGGATCAGTAACCAAAAAAAAGTACTTGAATCACTTGGATTGAGAGGCATAGGAAAAGAAGTTACTCACGAAGCTACTCCAAGTATCTTGGGAATGATTCAAAAAGTAAAACATTTGGTTAGCGTAACCGAAGTATAAATAAGTCATTATGAGTTTAGAAAATTTAACACCTGCACCAGGATCAACCAAAACTGCTGGAAAGCGTTTAGGGAGAGGTCAAGCATCTGGAAAAGGAGGAACTGCTGCAAGAGGACATAAAGGAGCAAAATCTCGTTCAGGATATTCCAAGAAAATTGGATTTGAAGGAGGTCAAATGCCCCTGCAAAGACGTGTGCCAAAATTTGGTTTTAAAAA
>JAYPMN010000178.1:0-3924 GCA_038129925.1 Flavobacteriaceae bacterium | reverse complement strand
CATCTTTATCGCTCCAAAGAAAAAATAAAAAGAGGAGTCATGCCAAAAATGAAAACAAAATCGAGTGCTAAAAAGCGTTTTAAAATCACAGGAAGTGGTAAAATAAAACGTAAGCACGCATTTAAGAGTCACATCTTAACTAAAAAATCAAAAAAGCGTAAGCTTAAGTTGACCCACAGTGGTTTGGTTCACAAAAGCGATGAAAGCAACATCAAAGAGCAATTGCGCTTATCATAATTTTAGGTTCACACAATAATTAACCCGAAGTCAGGCATCAAAGAGTAGCAATACCGCCTCCTTCAAAAATCAATCAAAATGCCAAGATCAGTAAATTCAGTAGCCTCTAGGGCGAGAAGAAAGAAAATTTTAAAACAAGCGAAAGGTTATTTCGGACGTCGTAAAAACGTTTGGACTGTTGCTAAAAATGCAGTTGACAAAGCCATGCTCTATGCCTATAGAGATCGCAAAACCAAAAAACGCAACTTTAGAGCGTTGTGGATTGCACGTATTAACGCTGCAGCCCGCCTAAACGGAATGTCGTACAGCCAGTTTATGGGCAAGGTAAAAGCAAATAATATTCAGCTAAACCGAAAAGTTTTAGCTGATTTGGCAATGAATCATCCAGAGGCTTTTAGGGCAGTTGTCGATAAAATCAAATAAATTTAAAACTACTTTCGGGTAGTTTTTTTTTACACTTTAGTTATGTATACTATTTATCACAATCCTAGATGTAGAAAATCAAGAGAGGCACTCCAATATCTTGAAGATCAGGGTGCAGCGCTAAAGATTGTCAACTACTTAAACGAGCCCCTGAAGAAGGCAGAACTTCAAGCCATTTTAAATCAAATAGGACTACAGCCCAGTGAAATAGTTCGTAAAAATGAAGCCGACTGGAAGGCTGTCCCTAATCGAAATAAGATGACTCAAGATCAAATTCTAGATGTTTTGGTTGAATTCCCAAAAACCATTGAACGTCCTATTGTTACTTCTAATAATAAAGGTGTACTCGCCCGTCCAATAGAGAATTTGATCTCTTTTATGACTGAGCGTTAAACCAATTCCCTTTTGTTCGGTCAAAAGGCTTTAAAATAGCTATGAAAAAACTATTATTTCTACTAATCCTCATTGGATTGACCCCAGAGCTTTATGCCCAAAGACCTCAAGGAATCAGACCTGCTAACTTTACCAAAATTAAATTAGAGGGGGTGGTAACTGACAAAGAAACCCAAGAACCCTTAGAATACGCAACAATTTCTTTGGTAAACGAACGCTTTCCCGAACGAATTCAAGGGGGAATCACCGATACCCAAGGGAAATTTAACCTGGAAGTCTTTCCCGGGAAATACGATATTACTATAGAATATATAGGGTTTGACAAAATTATTCTGGAAGATAGGATGATTCGAGCGAACGAGAATCTTGGAAATTTTGAATTGGAGATTGCTGCAGAGGCACTTGATGGTGTTGAACTCGTCGGTGAGCGAACTGAAGTAGAAATCCGATTGGACAAACGAATTTACAATGTCGGTAAAGACATTACTGTCCGAGGAGGTTCGGTCGCAGATGTATTGGACAACGTTCCCTCAGTTTCCGTAGATGTAGAGGGTAATGTCGCTCTTAGAGGAAATCAAAATGTTCGCATTTTGATCAACGGGAAACCCTCAGGTTTGGTGGGTCTTTCAGGACCACAAGGCTTGCGATCCCTACCAGCAGAATCTATCGAAAAAGTAGAAGTCGTTACTTCTCCCTCAGCGCGCTACGAAGCATCAGGTACGGCAGGTATATTAAATGTAATATTAAAAAAAGAAGAGCTGGAAGGTTTTAATGGGTCCTTTATTGTAAATGGTGGATTTCCAACTACCTATGGAGGAAATGCAACCCTCAATTGGCGAACCAAAAAACTGAATATTTTCAGCACAACCTCAGTAAGAGATTCTGAATCTAGAGGAGGGGGAATTTTTGAAAGCGAAAACTTTAATCCTGTTCGTTTTGTAAATGAAGACAGAGACTATCAGCGAAATCGAAAGAGTATCTTTTTTAACCTCGGAGCTGAATACTATTTTAATGACGACACTTCCCTTACTGTTAGCGGTTTTGTAAGAAGAAGTGATAATGAGAGTAACAATACCACCGAAATAGATAACCTCAACGCTGCAGGCGTCATAGTCGATCAATTTGGTCGATATCAATTTGAAGAAGAAATCGACAATTCCCAACAATTGACTGCCAATTTTACCAAAAAATTTGACGACAAAGGACATGAGTTGGTCATTGAGTTTCAAACTGAATCCAGTGGAGAAGATGAAAGTGATCTAGCGGAAAACACCAGTACTTTTAATCAGGAATCGGAAACTTTTGAAGATCAAAGCAGAACTTTATTACAGCTAGATTATGTTTGGCCTGTAAATGAAAATACTCAGTTTGAATTGGGGTATAGAGGAGACTTTAGCTTACAAGAAACTGATTACAATGTTTTTGATTTATTGGATAGCGGAAGAACTCCCAATACCCAATTGACTAATTTCTTAGGCTTTACTCAAAATGTAAATGCTGCCTATACCCAATTCGGTCAAAAAATAAACAAGTTCTCTTATCTAATGGGACTTCGAATGGAAAAAACCCATATAGAAATTGATCAAAAAACGGCTAATATCTACAAAGAAAAAGACTATACCGATTGGTTTCCTACACTCAACTTTTCTTTTGAATTTACAGAAAAAGAAAACATCACCTTGGGCTACAGTCGCCGTATACGACGTCCAAGATCGTGGTCGCTTAATCCATTTAGATCCCTTACCAGTTTAACCTTCTTTAGACAGGGAAATCCCGATTTGGATCCCTCTTATTCTAACCTCTTTGATTTGGGATATCTCAAACGATGGGATAAGTTTATTTTTAACGGTTCGGTCTATTATCAAAAGGCAACTCAAGTTATAGAACGTATTACCGAAGCTACTGGTGAATTGGTAGTGGTAAGTGAAGACCCTTTGATTGAATTGCCTTCATTTAGATCTACTACAGTCAATCTCTCAGAAAACATTAGAACAGGTACAGAATTTACCTTGACCTATTCACCCAAACGTCGAGTTCGCCTTAGCGGTAACTTTAATATTTTTAATTCGGAAACCATCGGTTCATATAAGGGGGTTTCTTTAGACAGAGAAATTGTAAGTTGGTTTGCCCGATTCAACAGTAGTTTTCCTTTTGCTTTTGGGATTAATACCCAACTCAATGGATTTTACTTTGGTCCAAGAGCAAACGCTCAAACAGAATCCAAAGGAGTAGTCCGTTTTTCTGGAGCATTAAACAAACCTCTATTTAAGGACAAAGCCACACTTTCCTTTAGAGTAAGCGATATTTTTAATTCTTCCAGAAGAAAAAGTATTACTATAACCCCTGATTTTAGAAACTACACCGAATTCCAATGGAGGCAGCCCAGCTACATCTTTACGTTTACTTATCGTATAAACGAACGGAAGATGGACAGACGTAGAAACAATCGCAGAGGCGGATATGACGGCGGAGGAGAAGAACCTGACTTTTAGATTCTCAAAAGGGGCATAAAAGCCCCTTTTTATTTTATATGTTTATCCTCTACTGTTCCTTTATTTCTTCCGTATTTTAGGTATTCTCTTAAAGCGCCTATTAACCAATAGGGAATCACGAAAGTCAATAAGAATATCATCAACCAAAAACCGATGGTCAGTATGGTTAAAAAAGAAATAAATCCGAGGTATTGATCAAATTCAAACATTGGGATGATTTATTCTTCAAAAATAATCATTTTTTTTAGTTTTTTAAATTGAATTTGGTTTTCCACAGTTTTTTTTTAAAAAAAGTTCAGCCTGTAAATCGGGTTTCTTTTAAACCTAGTATTTTTGTGTAAAATCCAAGATTATGGAATACCGAATTGAAAAAGACACA
>JAYPMN010000177.1:0-3971 GCA_038129925.1 Flavobacteriaceae bacterium | reverse complement strand
CGAAAAGAAGACGATGAAAAATCAGCATTAGAAGTTTGGAAAGAAGGACTATCTAATGTGATGCCACACGTTGAAGTACGAAGCCGAAGAGTCGGTGGGGCCACTTTCCAAATTCCGATGCAAATCCGCCCGGATAGAAAAGTATCTTTAGCGATGAAATGGCTGATCAGTTTTTCTAGAAAGCGCAACGAGAAATCTATGGCTTTACGTTTGGCCAATGAAGTTTTAGCCGCTGCCAAAGAAGAAGGTGCTGCCGTTAAGAAACGTCAAGACACTCACAAAATGGCTGAAGCAAATAAAGCCTTTTCACACTTTAGATTTTAAGAACCAAAACGCACATTGAATATCAGCCATGGCTAGAGATTTAAAATATACAAGAAACATAGGTATCGCAGCGCACATTGACGCAGGAAAGACGACTACCACAGAACGTGTACTCTTTTACACAGGAGTGAGTCACAAAATAGGAGAAGTTCACGATGGTGCAGCCACCATGGACTGGATGGAACAAGAGCAGGAAAGAGGTATTACTATTACTTCAGCGGCTACAACCTGTACTTGGAATTTTCCCCAAGACCAAGGAAAACCCACTGCCGATTCCAAACCCTATCACTTTAACATTATTGATACTCCCGGTCACGTTGATTTCACAGTAGAAGTAAACCGATCCCTTCGCGTATTAGATGGATTGGTTTTTTTATTTTCTGCCGTCGATGGAGTCGAGCCTCAATCTGAAACAAACTGGAGATTGGCTGATAACTACAAAGTTCCTCGTATTGGTTTTGTAAATAAAATGGACCGTCAGGGAGCAAACTTTTTAAATGTAAGCACTCAGGTTCGTGAAATGCTCAAATCTAATGCAGTACCTATTGTACTTAACATTGGAGAGGAAGAAGATTTTAAAGGTATTGTTGACTTGGTGACCAATAAAGCTATCGTTTGGCACGATGAGAATTTTGGATCTACATTTGATGAGATTCCAATTCCTGATGACATGAAGGGCGATGTTGAAAAATACAGAGCCGAATTAATTGAGGCAGTAGCAGAATACGACGAGGAACTTTTAGAAAAGTTTTTTGAGGATGCAGATTCTATAAGTCCTGATGAGATACACAACGCGCTACGAGCAGCTACTCAGGATATGAGTATCATTCCAATGATTTGCGGTTCTTCTTTTAAAAACAAAGGAGTTCAATTCTTATTGGATGCGGTATGTCGTTACTTACCCTCTCCAGAAGATAAAGAAGCGATCCTAGGTACTGATCCAGTTAGTGGAGAAGAAATTTCACGTAAACCAACAATTAGTGAACCGTTTTCTGCCCTTGCATTTAAAATTGCTACTGACCCTTTCGTAGGACGCTTGGCTTTCTTCCGTGCCTACTCTGGTAGATTAGATGCGGGTTCTTATGTTTTGAACAACCGTTCAGGAAACAAAGAACGTATATCGAGAATCTATCAGATGCATTCCAACAAACAAAACTCAATAGACTTTATTGAGGCAGGAGATATCGGTGCAGCAGTAGGTTTTAAAGACATTAAAACAGGGGATACCCTTTCAGCTGAAAAATCACCAATTATACTTGAGAGTATGGATTTCCCTGATCCTGTAATCGGGATTGCTGTTGAGCCTAAGACAAAAGCCGATGTGGATAAACTCGGGATGTCTTTAGCTAAATTAGCAGAAGAAGATCCTACCTTCCAGGTGAAAACAGATGAATCTTCTGGCCAGACTGTTATCTCTGGTATGGGAGAGCTCCACCTTGATATCATTGTAGACCGTTTGCGCCGTGAATTTAAGGTTGAAGTCAACCAAGGACAACCACAGGTAGAGTACAAAGAGGCTTTAACAGCTTCTGCAAAACACCGAGAGGTTTACAAAAAACAAACAGGGGGTCGTGGAAAATTCGCAGATATCGTATTTGAAATCGAACCAGCTGAAGAAGGAAAAACTGGATTGGAGTTTATCAACGAGATTAAAGGGGGTAACATTCCCAAAGAATACATTCCTTCAGTAGAAAAAGGATTTAAAGACTCCATGAAGAACGGACCTTTAGCCGGATTTGAGGTAGATGCAATGAAAATTGTCTTAAAAGATGGTTCTTTCCACCCTGTAGATTCAGATTCCTTATCTTTTGAATTGGCAGCTAAACTTGGATTCAAAGAATCTGCTAAAGCAGCTAGAGCTGTAATTATGGAGCCCATCATGAAACTTGAGGTATTGACTCCTGAAGAAAATATGGGTGATATCGTTGGTGATTTAAATCGCCGAAGAGGTCAGGTTAATTCTATGGATGATAGGGCGGGATCTAAAGTTGTTAAAGCTGAAGTACCACTATCTGAAATGTTTGGATATGTGACTTCATTGAGAACACTTTCTTCAGGACGCGCTACTTCTACAATGGAATTTTCACACTATGCAGAAACACCTTCTAATATTTCAGAAAGTGTCATTGCAGAAGTAAACGGTAATAAAGCATAAATATAATCGCATGAGCCAAAAAATTAGAATCAAATTAAAATCATACGATCACAATCTAGTAGATAAGTCGGCTGATAAAATCGTAAAGACAGTTAAAACTACTGGTGCGGTGGTTACGGGTCCTATCCCACTTCCAACGCACAAAAAGATTTTTACCGTTTTGCGTTCTCCACACGTGAATAAAAAATCAAGAGAACAATTCAAATTATGCTCTTACAAGCGGTTACTAGACATCTACAGTTCTTCTTCTAAAACCATTGATGCGTTGATGAAGTTAGAATTGCCTAGTGGAGTAGAGGTAGAGATCAAAGTATAATAAAAATAAATAAACAATTAATATTAAATAATAATGTCTGGGTTAATAGGAAAAAAAATCGGTATGACCAGTCTCTTTGACGAAAACGGGAAGAACATTCCTTGTACAGTTCTTGAGATGGGTCCATGCGTGGTTACCCAAGTCAGAACCAAAGAGGTTGACGGGTATGAAGCACTTCAACTGGGTTTCGATGACAAGGCAAAAGGAGTGAGTAAGGCTGCCCAAGGGCACTTTAAAAAAGCCAAAACAGCTCCCAAAAGAAAGCTTGTCGAATTCCAGAATTTTGAAGAGGAGTTAAATTTAGGAGACACCATTACGGTTACTCACTTTCAAGAAGGTGAATTTGTAGATGTATCTGGTACCTCTAAAGGAAAAGGATTTCAAGGGGTAGTAAAACGACATGGTTTTGCGGGAGTTGGTCAAGCCACTCACGGCCAACACAACCGTCTAAGAGCACCAGGTTCTATCGGTGCAGCCTCTTACCCTGCACGAGTATTTAAAGGAATGCGTATGGCAGGTCAAATGGGTAGCGAAAAAGTAAAAGTTCAAAACCTAAGAGTCATTAAAGTAGTACCTGAGAAAAACCTCCTTGTTGTTAAAGGATGTGTACCTGGTCACAAAAATACATACGTAACAGTTCAGAAATAATGGAAGTAAACGTACTCAACATAGAAGGTAAAGAGACCGGCAGAAAGGTTAAGCTAGACAAAGCGGTCTTTGGTATAGAACCAAATGACCACGCTATCTATCTAGATGTCAAGCAACATTTAGCAAACAAACGTCAGGGAACACACAAATCCAAGGAACGTGCTGAAATCGTCGGTAGTACTAGAAAGATAAAAAAACAAAAAGGAACTGGTACCGCCCGTGCTGGAAGTATCAAAAACCCATTGTTTAAAGGCGGAGGTCGTGTATTTGGACCAACCCCAAGAGATTACAGTCAAAAAGTCAATAAAAAGGTTAAGCGTTTAGCGAGAAAATCTGCCTTGAGTATCAAAGCAAAACAGAAATCTATTGTTGTTTTGGAAGATATTCAGTGGGATGCCCCTAAAACAAAAAATTACCTGCAAATGCTCGCAGCCCTTGGGTTAGCTGACAAAAAAAGCGTCTTGGTGTTGGGAGATTTGAATAAAAATGTATATTTGTCGTCTCGTAATTTAAAAAATTCTAAAGTTG
>JAYPMN010000176.1:2863-3976 GCA_038129925.1 Flavobacteriaceae bacterium | reverse complement strand
ATAGTAATGGATATGAGAGGATTTGGATTGTCCTCATTGGTGTGAAGTTTAAATACTTTACTTTTAGATTCTGATTTTCAAATATGAATAAACTTCACCTTATGAAATATTTCTCAACTTTTATATTCTTAATATGTTGTCACTTGGCTTCAAAACAATTATATGCACAAGAAGATAGTTATTCAAAATATACCTTTAAAAGAGGCGATTTCAATGGCATCGGAAAATGGTATATGGGAAGAGAAATTGCCTATGTGATGGGATTTCAAGGGATAAAATGGTTGGAGAGGTCTGAAAGAGAAAAAGAGGAGGATGTTACAACCTTGATTAAAAATATGAGAATAAGTCCAAACGATACTATTGCAGATATTGGGGCAGGTTCTGGATACCATGTTTTTAAGATGGCGCCATTGGCTAAAAATGGCTTGGTATATGCTGTTGATATTCAATCCGAGATGTTAGACGCGATTCAACTAAAAAAAAAGTCAAATAGAGTAGCAAACGTTAAGACAGTGCTTGGATCAGAAAAAAGTATCAATTTACCCAAAAACTCACTTGATAAAATTTTGCTAGTAGATGTCTATCACGAGTTTAATTATCCCATTGAAATGATTGAGTCTATAAAAAATGCTTTAAAACCTAATGGGCTATTGTTTTTAATTGAATATAGGGGTGAAGAGTCAACTATCCCAATTAAAAAAATCCATAAAATGACTGAAAAACAATCTGTTGCTGAAATGAGAGCAGCTGGATTTGAGTTAAAAGAAAACATTGGTAATCTTCCTTGGCAACACTGTATGATTTTTGTGAAGAATAATTAGAACCGATAATGATAGGATTACATATCAAATCCCACTCCCTAATCTAATAGAAAAACCTTTTCTAAAACCTATGCCCTTGTGTTTGGTATAGGTGTGCTTTAGAAGTTTTAGCTTTTCTATCCCATCACGTATACACATAAACCCCACACAAACAACCCCCATTTTGCCATAAGAAAATCTTAGATAAGGTCAGTTAAAGCAAGGGATTAGAGATGATTTGGGTTTATGCAATTGTTGTAAAAGAAAAACCCTCCACTCAGGAGGGTTAGATAAAGTATAAATTAACTTACCA
>JAYPMN010000176.1:0-2853 GCA_038129925.1 Flavobacteriaceae bacterium | reverse complement strand
ATATCAAATCTCACAGTGACGCATTAATAGAAAACCGTACTCTAAAACCCATCTCCCTTACTTTAGGGATTGAGTTGCCAAAGAAGTTTTAGATTTTCTGCACCACGTATTCACACAAACGCTAAACAAATCACCCCATTTGTCACAAGAGAATCAAAGTTTAGATCGATAATAGTAATGGTTAAGAGAATTTGGGATGTCCCCAATGGTGTAAAAGAAAAACCCTCCACTTGGGAGGGATTTTTTAATTTATCTAGTTTGTCCAGCCCCCTATTAAAACTCTTGGCTCCACTCCATAACTCTTAATTCTATTTTTAAGTTCTTCTGTTGAATTACCTATTAAAATGAATGAGTTTATTTTGAATGTATTTAAAAAGGGTTTCATATTTGGTCCATTTTCAAAATTATCTGCATGAAGTATTGCTGCTTTGGAGTTTTTGTATTTCTCAATTAGAGTTATTTTTTTTCTATTAGGAGAAATATAATATCCATAATCATAAGCATCTGGTTCATTTTTTCTCATAAAAATTGTAAGATTTTCTAATAAACTTTTTACTTGATCTAAGCTGTGTCCTTTATTTATAGATAGCTCAAGAATAAAGCCAACTTTCTCATTTGTAAGATTTTTACTTGCTTTTGCATTAGCCTCTTTTTCAAAATGTTCTGTGTCAAAAAACTGAAACTCCTCAATTATTTTGTCGTTCTTCCATTGATATGAGATATGGAATGGAAATTTAACTTTTTGACCAGTATATTTACCAGTAGCACTAAAGTTGTTCCAAATACACGACCAAATCTTACCATTTGAGTAATAATTAGTTTCTATTTCAGATCCGTTTGCATCTCCATCTACCGATTCAAAAGTAATTTCATCAAATAAATCAAACATCTCTTCAATGCCAGCTATAAATTCATTCTTATTAAAACTTATTTCTTTTGAGTTTACCATTTTCATGTCATCTGAAAAAATTTCTTTTAAATAATCAATTCTTTCATTTGATACTTCCTCAAAAATCTTTTTGATAATTATTGATTTTTCGTCTGATGTATCTACTCTAGCAAATGGTTGAGAACATGAGAAAATAAATAGTAGAGAAATAAAAGTTATTTTTTTCATTTTAATCGATTTCTGGTTAATAATATCACTAATTTAAAAAGAATGGGTTACATATCAAATCACACATCCCTGTTCCAATAAAAAAACTGATTTCTAAAACCCATTCCCTTGTGTTTGAAATAGGAGTGCCTAAGAGGTATAATTTTACTAAATCCACTCTGAGAGAAATGCTTCTACCAACGGTTCCTTTATAACTGGATCTCCAATTGGGAAGCCTGCAGGTGTTGAAGCCATGAATTGTGGGAAAATTAAGATATAGGCATCATCCTCAATATATAATCTCCCATGATTATTAGCATAACCTGACCATTGATTACAATGAGGTGTCGTGCTTGTTTTTTTCTCTATAGCCCAACCATAGTTAAATGATGCTGTCTCCCCTGTCAAACCGAATGCTTGAGCTAATTTTGAATTACGGTCAAGATCTGAAAATTCTCCATGTGTTAACTCTTTCACTGAATTAGGCGTTAATATTCTTTTGCCATCTTCTGAATATCCACCCTTAAGTAACATTTCATAAAATTTTGCATAATCACTAACAATCATACATGATCCAGTATCACCGCTGTCACACTTTCTAAAACCTTTATATTGGTCTGTAGTTACAGTGTTTGGAAGGGTATTTAATTTTGGTAGACATTCACTGTAGGGCTTTACCTCTAATCCCTGCGTTTCATCGTTTATAACTGCACCGTATAGTTGAGGTACTTTTGAAATACGGGGATCTCCGTCATCTAAATAGAATGCAGCACTATTCATTCTAAGGGGTTTAAATAGTTTTTCATTGCATATTTCTGAAAAACGAAGAAATTTCCCTGTTTCTTTCTCCAAAACAACCTCTATTATTCTACCCAAGATAAGAGCTCCAAGACCATAAGAAAATGTACCTGGTTCAGCGACTAAATAACCTGCATCAGCAATTGCATTACAGTACTCCTCAAGTGTAGCATTTTGTCCAATAATCGTGTTTGAGGTATAAAATCCAATCCCATTTTTCCTCCTAAGAGCCTGTGCGACTCCGTACTGATGACCAAATATTGGTTGTTGAAATGCTAAATCAAAGTCTGTCCACATATCATAACCAACTCCAGCTGACTCAGCTAAGCAGTGTTTAACTAACATTTTATTTTTTGCACCTTTTTTACAATATGATAGATTTTTTGTTTCTCCTGTCATAAAAGAGGTGTAGGGTATTTCCATTACCTCATTTTCACAATCAGCTGAATTTATAATCACTTCAAAATTTTTATCAAAGGAGGGTATATAACTTCCAACTGTAGATTCTAAATCAATCAAACCCTCTTCTTTCAAAATTAATGCAATGGTTGAAGCAAAAACCTTAGTCATGGAAAAGCAGCGAAATTGAGAATCAAGTTTCATTGGTATATTTTTCTCTTTATCTGAAAAACCGAAAGCTTTATGATAGGTATGTTTTCCTCGTCTTGCCAAGACAACAAATCCAGGAATAGGACACTTTTCGTTATTTAATATATTTTTTGCAACAATGTCTAATCGTTCCTCAAAACCTTTTTTAAGACCAATTTGATCATTCATTAAATGAAAATTTTATTTATGGTTAATAATACAATTAATATACAGAGAATAGGTTGAAAAGAAAAACCCTCCGCTTGGGAGGGTAATTTCGAATATTTATTTAGTAAGTAGCTAACATTATTCTTAAGAAACTTCTTACGATTTTGCCTCCTCCATTAGTTTCTAAAAAATTATCCCATGCT
>JAYPMN010000175.1:0-4040 GCA_038129925.1 Flavobacteriaceae bacterium | reverse complement strand
AAGTAATGGAAGCACTCCACGATCTAAGAAAGGTTAATGTAGATGTGGTTACTATCGGTCAATATTTACAACCCAGTAAAAAGCATCTACCTGTTCAAAAGTTTATTACACCCGATGTTTTTAAAAAACTGGAAGTTTTTGCTCTTGATCTAGGTTTTAGACATGTGGAAAGTGGTCCTCTTGTTCGCTCTTCCTATAAAGCACACAAGCACATCGCTTAATTGGAAATAATTTTTCCCTTTATAAAATCTTTAAATTCCAGCTCCATAGCTGCGTCTAAAAATGCCATTTCAATGGGAATGTAAAAAAGATTATCGTCTTGAAGAGCTGGATACAAACGCATATAATCTTTTTCAGTAGTTAAGGTATCTCCTTCTCCTTGTGCTTTTTTCAACTTTGTTATGTCCTGAGAAGTAAATGCGTGATGATCGGGAAAAGAAAAATGAATGAAGTCTAGCTCTAAAGATTTGAGATAGACTTCCAATGGTGTAGGATCTGCAATTCCAGTGACCAGAACAAAAGGAGTTTTAAGTTTAGTTAAATCTTTTTTAGTTGCTGTATTCTGTACAGTTGAACTATATTTTATTTTAGTAAAAAATATTTTCTGCTGGGGGAGTAAATTCAAGCGCTCTTTAAAAAATTTTAATTGCTGTACTGTAAGCTTTTCGGGACATTTCGTAACCAGTACTATATCTGCTCGTTGCGCACCAGATTTTGATTCTCTTAAATTACCGCCTGGCAATAATGCATCTGAAACAAAAGGTGTATCATAGGTAGTAGTCAGCACAAGTGTGGTTGGTTTTACATAACGATGTTGTAAAATATCATCCAAAATGAGTAAGTTAACTTTAGAGGGTAATTTTTCAATTTCCTTTAAGCCTAAAATGCGTTTCTCAGCAACTACAACTTCAATGTCTTGATGTTTAGAATAAAATTGAAACGGTTCATCTCCTATGGTAGTCGCAGTACTTTTCTCATCTGCAATTTGTACTCCTTTCAGCATTCTACCGTACCCCCTACTCAATACTGCAATACGGAAGTCTTTTTTAAAGTTGGAAATCAAATAGTCTACAACAACTGATTTTCCCGTCCCTCCGATAGATAAATTTCCAACCCCTACGCTAGGTAATTGAATTTTATACGTAGGTAATACTCCCCAGTCAAAAAATTTATTCCGAATTGAAGTAATTCCACCATAAATTAAAGCAAAAGGGTAGAGTAAAACACGCCGCTTATTCATGCCCATGAAGATAAATATTATATTTGTCATCAATCCATTCTATGGCAACGATTAAAAACATCATCGATATACTTGACCAGTGGGCACCAGCAGCCTATGCAGAAGATTTTGATAATGTAGGGCTTTTGATTGGAGAAGCTAAAAACGAATGTTCTGGGATTCTTGTGAGTCTTGATTGTATTGAAAAAGTTGTAGATGAAGCAATTGAATCCAAATGCAATATGATAATATGTTTTCATCCCATTGTTTTTTCAGGTTTGAAAAAAATCACCGGTAAAGATTATGTAGAACGGGTGGTGTTAAAAGCTATTCGAAACGAGATTGCCATCTTCGCATTACATACTCGCCTAGATAATCACCCAGAGGGAGTCAATAAGGTCTTGTCTGATCAATTGGACCTTAAAGAAACCAAAGTACTCATACCCAAACCTTCAGGAATAAAAAAATTAAGCACCTATGTCCCCAGGGAAGATGCTGAAAATGTACTTGAGGCATTACATCGAGCTGGAGCTGGAGCAATTGGAAATTATTCAGACTGCAGTTTTACTATAGAGGGTAAAGGACAATTCAAAGGAAATGAAGAAAGTAAACCTCATCTGGGAAAACCACTACAAAAAATGCAAGTTGATGAAGTTCAAATTCAAGTAGTTTTTGAATCTCATTTGATGCATGCCGTTCAAAATTCACTATTACAAGCCCATCCGTATGAAAATGTTGCTTATGAAATTTTTAGTCTGGACAATACTTTAACCTCAGTAGGAATCGGGAGGATTGGAACTCTAGAAGAGCCAATGGAAGAAGCTGAATTTTTGACTTATGTCAAAAATAAACTTCATGCTGAGGCCATTAGGCATAGTCCGCTATTAGGAAAAAAAATAAAAAAAGTAGCTGTTCTGGGCGGCTCTGGAAGTTTTGCAATTACAAATGCTAAACAACAGGATGCAGACGCTTTTATTACAGCAGACCTAAAATACCACCAATTTTATCAAGGCGAAAGCAACCTTCTATTAATTGATGTAGGGCATTACGAAAGTGAGCAGTTTACCAAAAATTTGATATTTGATTATCTTACCAAAAAAATGCCTAATTTTGCGATCGTTTTATCACGTATAAAAACAAATCCTGTTAATCATTTCTAATTATGGCTAAAAAAACTGAAGTAACCGTCGAAAACAAATTGAGAGCCCTTTACGACTTGCAACTTATTGATTCTCGAATCGACGAAATCAAAAACTTAAGAGGAGAACTTCCGTTAGAAGTTGAAGATTTAGAAAATGAAATTGCAAGTCTAAACACTCGACTAGACAAAATCAAAACAGAAATTAAAGAGGACGAACACGAAATTGCTGAGCAAAAACAAACCATTGAAACGGCTAAAGAATTACTCAAAAAATATGAGGAAAAATTAAAAAATGTTCGCAACAACAGAGAATACAATTCTATAGTCAAAGAGCAAGAATTTCAAGAGCTTGAAATCCAATTAGCTGAGAAGAAAATTAAGGAACATAAAGCACGTATCGAGCAAAAACAAGAAGCTATAAACGGCATAAACGAGCGCTTTGAAGAGCGAAATGCACACTTGAAAGCGAAAAAAGGAGAATTAGACGCTATCTTAAAAGAGACTCATAAAGAGGAAGATTTGCTTCAGAAAAAATCTAATGAATTTGAAAAACAAATCGAAGAGCGATTGATTTCTGCCTACAAGAGAATACGAGGCAGTGTTAAAAACGGTTTGGCTATAGTTCCTGTAGAGCGTGGTGCGTCTGGTGGATCTTATTTTTCTATCCCGCCTCAAGTCCAACTTGAAATTGCCTCTAGGAGCAAAATTATTATGGATGAACACAGTGGAAGAATCTTGGTAGATCCTGAATTAGCAAAAGAAGAACAAGCCAAGATCCAAAAATTAATCGGAGGTTAAAACAAACAACCATTTACTCCCAATAATCGTAAACCAAAACTGACTCTGTTAGAGGCACAAAAAGTTTGACAAACTTTTGATGGATTGGATGTGGCAGATAAACACTATCACGATCCTCAGCCGTATTGAATTTCATAGTCAAACTATGCGTATAACCTTGATTTAATCCCTCTGGGGAAGTATTTTCGCCGAAGTTCAAATCTTCAACTCCCTCAATCTGCTGGAGACTGTAGGCAGCATCAACCACTAATTGCATATCGGTTTTACTCACAGAAGATTTAAACTTAATGAGTACAATATGAATTAGTTTTTTTGAATCATCTAATAAGGTTTGCTCACTTTGTTGTTCTTGTCCTGATACGTTATAATAGCCTACAAAGAAGGTTAAACTATAAAAAACAGTCAGAATAAAAAATGAAAGTCTGTCTGTTGTTCCTATTTTTTTCAAAATTTGAATTTTATCTAATGTATTGATTTTAATCAGAACAAAAAAACTGCCCGATATCTAGAGTTTTTTAACAAACAATCTCAACTAATCATCTTTATGAAATAGACACGGGCAGAATACTAAACCAAATCTACTTATATGACTTATTCAAAGACAAAAAGTTACATCCCCTATCCTTAAATTATTGTTAAAATATAAGTTTATAATTATGATTCACTATTCAGTTCCTTCTAGTGAAACCAATTTATAATCATATAAATAGTAAATTATTAGATAATTATAACTTATAAGATTTTTAGAATTTAGATACAAATTTGGATTTAAGAATAGATCTAAGTACAAAAAAAATTAGAGATGTAATTTATACATCTCTATTTAAGTGGGCGCTGAGGGATTCGAACCCCCGACCCCCTCGGTGTAAACGAGGTGCTCTG
>JAYPMN010000174.1:0-4055 GCA_038129925.1 Flavobacteriaceae bacterium | reverse complement strand
TTTAGTTTTTAGGTCTCTTCAAGATACATTTTTTTATTGAATTTTTAAAACAGCCACTAAAATGAGCGCTATCAAACAAAATATATCTGTAATATTGTTAAAAATCGAAAGTTGAAACGCATCGGTATATTGGGCTGTGGATGGTTAGGTACGCAACTCGCTTCGAGCTTAAATGCTCAAAAGTGGATTGTAAAAGCCTCCAGAACTTCAAGTGAAGGAGCGCTAGAGCTAAAACATCAGGGGTTAAATAGTTTTTGTGTGTTGGTCACCGAAGCGGGACCGCAGGGTGAATTGTCTTTTTTTGATAATTTGGATCAACTTATCGTTTCAATTCCTCCGAAACGAAAGACAGTTTCAATCTATGGAGCGAAAATAAAACAACTGATCCACTACCTTGAATCAAACTCAAACTGTAAAATATTATTGCTCAGTAGTACTTCTATCTATGGAAAAAAATCGGGAAGATTTGATGAAAACAGTATTCCTGATCCTCAAACCTCAGCCTCTCAAGAACTATTAATTGCTGAAGATGCGGTCCTTAGATCTAAAAACCTTGGAGTAATTGTTCGATTGGGTGGATTGGTCGGCGAGAAACGTAACCCCATATTTCATTTACATCATAGAGAGATTCCTAACCCAAAAGGACACATCAATTTTATTCACCAAAAAGACGCCATAAGCGGTATTGAAAAATTGCTATCCAAACCGATGCTAAGTGGAGTATTTAACCTCGTAAGTCCCCATCATCCCATCAGGGAAGACTACTACGCTTTTATGGCAAAAAAATACCATCTCCCCATTCCAAAATTTGAAACTCAGGGTACTGCATTGAAACGATGGATTAATGCTTCAAAAATTGAAGAAGAAACTGACTTTCAATATCAAGTTAATAATTTGTTAATATAAAATCAGCACTCTTCCTTTTCTGTTTAATGTTTTGATATAATTTAATAAAGCTAAAAGCAATGTCAAGACAAAACAGATATATCGCAGTGTTAGAGAAACTTCTAACGCACTTAAAAAACTCAAAACTTGAGTATTTTAAGGCATCAGACCATGCTATTCATCCTGAAAAAAAACGGTTTTACAATCAGCAAGGCTTACTAAGAAATCGCTTTTTTCAAGACGTTTTACGAGTATTGCAACAGCTTGGAATGTCAACAGACGACTTGGTAGTGAATCGATTTAATTTTGATCAATTGTTAATATCTACAATTGATACCCTTAAAGCTTCTGCGATTGAAAAGTGTGTTCATGCAGATGAAACCCTTTTGAGTATTTATGCTGAATTGGAAGATCTGAGTGAAAAAAACAACAGTTTTAAACACCACACAACTCACTTGGAGGGTGCCATTTCTCAGAATAAAGAATGGGTCTCTACTTTTGGTCTTAAAAGCAGTAATTCTTACTGATCTAAAGTGAAGGTTTCTAAGCCTGTTTCAAAGTCTTGATCTTCATTTTGTAAAGAAACCATTCTAGAAACAAAGCCATTGTAATAATCGTAAAGTAAATTTAGTGCAGGAATCAACGAATCTTTTTTATAATGTTGGGTAAAGTATCGTGCTTTTTGAACTTGCATTTCAACCACTTTTAGCCGACTAATGATTTGAGGAATCTCCAGCTTTTGTGGTAAGGGGCCTGATCGCAAGGTCTTTACTCGCGAGGAGAGTGCAAGCAAATCAACTTCAACCCCATCAAAATTCAGCTCTTTTAAACGTTCCATGGACTCGTGAAGATTTTCAAACCCTTCCCACTCATCCAATTCATTAGCTTGTAAAAATTCTTTGGGATAATCGACTAAATTTAAGCTAGTTTTATTTGAAGAAATTAAATTGATTTCTGTAGTATCCGAAGAAGTCAGTCCAGTTTTGATTTTATTATCATTACAGCCTGTGTAGGTCATGATAAATAGTAAAAGAACGGTTTTGAAATAAGGCAACTGATTCATTTAAATCCCTATTGAATTAATTTTAATTAAAAGTATGGTAAAGAATAAGAATTGAAGTATATAAAGATGAAAAGGATAAAATCCCTCAATTGTTATTTTCCATTTGTGAAAAGTCATTTGTAAAGGGAGTGCTACCAGTCCCCAGCCCAAATAGTTGTGAAAAGAGGCAAGTCCGTCAGTAAAAATCCAAAAATCTAAAACGGGTGCTACTGGTTCAATTACAAGGTCTAAAGCTAACATTAGAGCAACACCTACAAAAGTCTTGATCCAAAATGAATCCGAAAAAAATTGAGCAATATTTCCTGTAATGAAAACTAATATACACCAATTGATCCCAATAAGTAAAGGCACCTCCATCAACTTTACACCCAAAACTGCTCCATAAGCGTACTCTCCAAAAATAAAACCGTAGCGAACACCTAAAATCTCTGCGGCCATTCCTGTTGAAAAACAACTTAACAACAGAAAAACTAAACGCTTGTTAAGTCGAGTATTGGCTAATAGCAAGATAAAACTCAGCAATAGATTGATTGGAGTTGCACTCACAAACCAGGAAGCGTCGCTGTAAATAATCCCAACTATTCCTGATATGTGAAATAGCCAAATTAAGAAGATGGATATATTTTGTATTGTAAGAAGCCCTGAATAATTCATTAACTCGCTTTGGGTATCAATTCATCTACTATTTTAGCAGAGAGAAGACAGAGTGGAATTCCTCCCCCGGGATGTACACTCCCTCCACAAAAATATAAGTTTTTAATGCGATTGGAAAAATTAGGATGACGCAAAAAAGCTGCCATTGAATTATTACTTGAGGCTCCATATAAAGCTCCTAAATGGGATTGGGTTTTCTTTTGAATCAAGGGTGGAGTGAGAATTTCTTCGCAAGCTATCAGCGGTTCAATAGATGTTTTGAGCTCCTTGGAGAGCTTTTTTAATACCTGTTTACGCAGTCGAGCGACCATACCGTCCCAATCTTGACCGTGATCCGCAGGAGTATTAATCATCACGAACCAGTTTTCACAGCCTTTGGGCGCATCGACAGGCACATCTTTTGATGTAATGTTAATGTATATTGTGGGATCTTTACATACCGTTTGCTCTTTAAAAATCGCATCAAATTCTTTTTTATAATTATCTGAAAAAAAGATGTTGTGTAATTCTAACTGATCAAAAGACTTTTGGATTCCCCAATAAAAAATAACAGCTGAACTAGAACGCTCTTGGTTTAGAATCTTAGTTGGTGGTTTTGAATGTGGTAATAATTTTTTATATGTTGGGAAAATATCCATATTGGAAACCACTAAATCGGCTCTTTGAAATCCTAGAGGGGTTTGTACACCTTGAACTCTAGCTGAATCTATTATAATTTCTTCCACCTTGGAATTGAAAGTAAACTCTACCCCCAATTTTAAAGCCAAACGATAAAGTGATTCCGTAATTGATACCATTCCATTGGTCGGAACAAAAGTGCCATAATGCCCTTCTAAATGTTGTATTAAAGTCATAATCCCCGAGGTTTGAAAGGGATCCGATCCGTTGTAGGTAGCATATCGGTCAAATAGCTGAATGAGATGTGATGAATCAAAAGCTTGTTGGTTGGCTTGATGGAGTGTTTTGGGCAATTCTAAAATATGAAGATTGACAAGTGATTTTAAAGTTGCCTCAGAAATATAGGTTTGTAATTTATGCAATGATTTTTCTAAAAATAAAGAATGGGTAAGGTCGTATTTTTTTTGCGCTCTTTTAAGGTAGCGTTTCACTTTTGCCTTTGGCTCACCAAATACCTTTTCAATTTCATCATAAAACTTTTCACGATCGGCATAGGCTTTAAACATTTTTTGATCCGACCAAAAATAATTGCATGCAATCTCCTTTTTTCTATAGTCGAAATGATTTTTAGCATTCTCCCCTGCTATTTCAAAAAGTTCAGTGACAAAATGGGGCATGGTAAATAATGAGGGACCGGCATCAAAGCGATATCCATCTAGTTCAAAAGCAGATAATTTACCCCCAGGATAGGAATTGGCTTCAAAAACATTCACATGATATCCTTTAATGGCCAAACGAATACTGGATGCCAAACCTGCAATACCTGCACCTATAA
>JAYPMN010000173.1:0-4079 GCA_038129925.1 Flavobacteriaceae bacterium | reverse complement strand
GAGCTATCTTTATAAAAATATTCGTCTAAATCCCAATAAACTTCCGCTTTACATTCTGCAACCAATTCCTGTATGATTGTCTCTTCTGCTTTAGTTAAGGCGTTAAACCCAACAAAGAAATGTTGAGAAAGGGTAGACTGTAAATAATGTCCAAGATTTTGTGTTGCTTCTCTGTATTGTAGTCCTGAATATCCAGCTTGTTGATTGACTAGTACTCGATACAATTCAGTGTAATAACGTGGAATACGTTCTTGGAATTTAAAAAACTGTTTGCTTAAGTCACTTTGTTTTTTTGGATCCCATTGCTCTATTTTTTCAACGGCACCCATAAAACCAAAAATGGTTTTTGCATCAACCAATTGAGAGTCAATTTCATTAAACTCGACCAGTAATGAAGGGGCCCAGTTCAAAAATTGATACAATGAATTTTGTTCTTCTAAAGGGGTATTTGCTTTATATACTGAGTAAAACTCAAAAAGTAAATCAATATTAGAAATTTTTTGAGTGCCAGACAGCTCAGAAATGAATCCTTCAATACTTAAGATCTCTGGTGCTAGAGCTACAGTTTTAATTTCTTTTTTTAATGCCTCTTTTAAAAATTTAACTGAACGGATAGTGGGAACAATAATTTTAATCTGATCCAGCTCCCATTTGGAATCTACTATTTTTTTCGCTATATCATTTAAAAAAGACTGCATATTGGAGTGTGATATTCTAGTGTTTAGCTTGTTACTAAAAATTTGTTTATCGGTTTATTTAATGGTGATGATATCTATTTCCCTATCGATGTAGACCAATTTTGATTTGACCTTTTGAAATCCTAATTGATTCAATGCATCTATGTAAGATTCAAGTTGTATTTTATCTTCAATCTTGGGTTGACCTGTTTTATAATCTAATATTGTAGCTCCTCCCTCCTTACTTATATTGATTCTATCCGGTCGTAATGTCGGGCCTTCAGGGATCAAAATTTCTTGTTCACAGAGGACTTTGTCTGTTCCATCAAAGAATTGTTTTAGGTCGGGGTGATCAATAATTCGAATGATGGTTTGTTTTAATTCCATAAGCTCTTTTTGTGAAGCTTTTTCAAGTTTTTTTTCTTCCGCTATTACTTCGTCTATCATTTCCTTAGTTATGATTTTTGATAGGAGTTCGTGGATAAATAGCCCTTTTTTTTGAGCAAGTAAAACTTTTTCTGATGTTACTTTAGGAGCAACCAAATGATTTTTCCACCCGTCAGAAATTCCAATTTCCAATAGGATCTTCTCTACCTCAAAGGTATGTTCTTCTGCTAATTTTTTGGGTACGGCTTCCCCAGACTCAAAAAAACTTGTAGAATCTAAATCAATCCCCTTATCGCGAACATAGGACCCAAATAAATCGGCATAGGTCTTAGGTTGCTCTGAATCAGTAGTTGTTTGAGTAATGACATATAATTGATTTTTTGCTCTAGTTAGGGCCACGTATAAGACATTAAGCGCATCCAACTCTTTTGCAATTTTTTGTTGATTATACAAGGCTTCAGCTTGCTTACCTAATAGAGGAAGTTTGTTTGAAAAATTGATCCATCCCCACTTGACACTGTCAAGAGGTGATTCGTGAAACGGATACCATATCTTCTCTCGGACATTGGGAATGAGGGGGGTATCAATGAAGGGTAAAATAACCACGGCAAACTCCAAGCCTTTTGCCTGATGAATGGTCATTACCCTAATGGCATTGAGACTTTCTGGTGTTGAAAGGGTTAGTTTTTGAGATTGTGTCTCCCAATGTTTTAGGTAGTTTATAAGTGAAGCTCCTCTTTGTCTTGTAAACTCAAAAACGTCCTCTAAAAAAGTGGAGACGAAAGGATCATTACAATCTATAAATGGAAAAGAAGCAACAATGTAATCGACCAATTGAATCAAAGGAGAATAAGCAGCTTTATGGAGCTTAAAACTTGATCCGTATTCCGTATTGAGTCCTTCAAAAAAATCTGAAGTAGTGCGATGGATCAAATTACTCACCGTAGTATGGTATTCCTTTTTGGAAGATTTAGTCGTTTTCCATAACTGATCAAAAATAATCTTGTGCTGTTCGCTACTGTTCGGTTTGAGGATTAATTTTAGAACTGCAACTATCAGTTGAACCATATCCGACTTACTTACCGCTAAAGAATCTGATGAAAGTATTGAGTATCCATGCGCTACCAGTCCTTCCCCAACAGCTACAGCTTGATTTCTCACTCGAACCAATACAGCAATCTCTTTCTGCTTGTAGTTTAAATCCATAGCTTGTTGTACCGAGGCAATGGTCTCCTCAACATAAAGAGGAATCTTCTCTTCTTGTTTTCCTCCTTTTGGTATTGCTTTGATCCGAACATATCCCCCAGACTTTTTTATTTGTTGGCGACTTGCTACCCCATAAATAGACTGAATTTCGGGTGTGGGCAAAGCTTCGGTTACATAAGAGAAAAATGAATTATTAAAACTAACGATGGCTTCGTCAGATCGGTAATTTATCTCTAAATTTTTAAGCTCAGCTTCTATCTGAAATGGTTTGGAGTCCTTATTTAATAAACGGATGAATTGAGCGATATCTCCTCCACGCCATCGGTATATTGCCTGTTTGGGGTCTCCCACCAAAACAAGAGATCCTTGTTCTCCAGCTAAGGACTCTGATTCCAAGGCATTCCCTATTAAAGGAACAAGGTTTGACCATTGGAGTGTAGAGGTGTCTTGAAATTCATCTAAAAAATAATGGCGATAACGCTCCCCTAATCGTGCATAGATATAGGGTGCCTCTTCTGCTTGAACTAGGGAACTGATTTTGTGATTAAATTCCCCAAGTAATCTAATTTCTTTTTCATTTTGGAGTTGCTCTAATCCTTGTTCTATCTGCTGTAAGATCAACCTTGGTGTCCAATATTTTAAGGTTTTGCTCAGTAAAAGAGTATACCCGACTTCTTTTTTGATTTTTAAAAACAAGGTGTAAAAATCCGGAAGCAGTTTATCTATACATAACTTTTTATAGTTATCCGTAGCCTTTTTATAAATAGGAATCTCACCTCTTAGCATGGCTTCAAGCTTAGTGGTATATAATTTTTCATAAGATTCTTCTTGAATCAAATCTAAGTGCTTGTGTAAAAGTTGACGTGTAAAGTCTTCAGGCTCCAGATTGTTTTTATTCAATAAGGCCATAAATTCTTCAACCAAGTTTTTGATGTTCTGTTGGGTGTGGTTTAGTGTACTTTCTAGTTGCTCTCGATCCTTTTTGTGAGCTGTCCTGTCTTTTTCTTTTAAATCTACCAAGGGAATTCTGTCATTTTCATTGAGCAATAAAAAGGCAAAATCATCCAAATCAGTTTGAACATCCCAACTCAAACCTTGTTGCACTTTTGAAAGACTTAACTTTAGGAGTAATTGGGTAATAAACGGATCCTCCCCTATTTGGTTAATGATGGACAGAACCACCTCTTCCAAAATACTTTTCGTATCCAAGACCACCTCAAAATCTTGAGGTAGCTCGAATTCTTTTGCAAAAGTTCGCACGATTCGGTGGGTAAATTTATCAAGAGTAATCACATCAAAACTCCCGTATTCATAGACAATGTTGCGGAGCATTTGCTCTGCTCTCTGGGACAATTCAATTGCTTCTATTTGCAATGAATCCAAGAGATAAGTCCTAAGTTGAGCGTCCTTTGGCGAATCCTTTGACAAATCCTCTAAGGCTTCGAGTATCCTCGATTTCATTTCATTTACTGCCTTATTTGTAAACGTAAGAGCAAGCATCTGTCGATAAGGGCGAGGTGATTTGCTCCCTAGAAGTTCTTGAAGGTAATACAAAACCAGGGTGTAGGTTTTACCAGAACCTGCTGCAGCATTAATAATATTAAAATTGGAATGACTCATTAAAATGGATGCCTTTTTAAAAATAATGCTTTTCGAAACTTAGACTCCAATTCAGAAAAGAAATTTTAATTTTGTATAAATCTTAAATAAAAAAATTATGGCTTTTGAATTACCCGCTCTATCATACACATACGATGCTTTAGAGCCTCATATTGATGCACGTACTATGGAAATTCACCATAGTAAACA
>JAYPMN010000172.1:0-4107 GCA_038129925.1 Flavobacteriaceae bacterium | reverse complement strand
TCGTCCATATTCATTCCGCCTCCTCCAAATCCTTGACTACCGTCAAAAGCAGCATGTCCGTACTGATCGTATTTTGCGCGTTTGTCCTCATTACCCAAAACTTCGTAGGCTTCTGCCGCTTTTTTAAAATTGGCTTCCGCAGTCTTGTCGTCTGGATTTTTATCAGGGTGAAATTTGATGGCTTTCTTTCTATAGGCCTTCTTAATTTCGGAAGCGGTGGCATTTTTGGAAACGCCTAAAATTTCATAATAATCTTCTTTCATAAGTTATTGGCCTACGACCACTTTAGGGTAACGAATAATCCGATCTCCCAATTGGTAGCCGGTTTCAACTATGTCTATTATTTTTCCTTTGTCGACCTCTGTTGGCGCGGGTATCTGGGTTATGGCTTCGTGAAACTCTGCATCAAAAGGATCTCCAATTTTTGCGGTAGTAGAACTGAGTCCACTCGATTTTAAAACCTCTGAAAATTTATTGTAGATCAGCTTGTAACCTTCAATATCGATGGTTTCTGCCCCTTTTTCAATCTCTAGATTTGCTCTATTGAAATCGTCTAAGACAGGTATAAGTGATGTAATCACTTCTTGATTAGCTGTTTTAAATAATTCCAAACGTTCCTTAGCTGTTCGTTTTTTAAAATTTTCAAATTCAGCAAACAATCTTAAAAACTTTTCTTTTTCTTGTTCAAGCGAGAGTGTAAGCTCATCCAGTTGGGTTTCTAAACTAGTTTTTTTTGAACTTTTTTTATTCGCTGTTTTTGTATTAACTGTCTTTTTCTTTGGTGATTTTGCTCCTTTAGTAGCCATTAAATTTCATTTTACTTTAGCTATACAAAAGTACTGCCAGACTTAATTAATGTCAAATTGTCATTTATTTAACCCAACAAATCGTCAATAGCCTTCTCGATGTCTGTAAATTGGAACTTATAACCTTGATCGAGAACCTTTTGTGTACTTACCCAATGACTATCTAAAACAAGATCACTCATTTCACCTGCTCCTAATTTGATCAATAAAGCAGGAATGGGAGGAAGAAAATAAGGTCGCTTTAATGCACGTGATAGTGCAGCTATCAACCTAGACTGATTCACTGAATTAGGTGCTACGGCATTATAAACACCTTCCCATTTTGGTCAATAGCTGTAGAAAAAATTCCAACAAGATCGTCCATATGGATCCATGACTGTCCTTGTTTTCCGTTTCCAAATGCTGCTCCCAAACCAAAATAAACAGGAATTTTAAGGGTTCCCAAAACACCTCCTTTTTTTGACAAGACCAGTCCAATTCTAATTTTTGCAACAGTGACACCCTCTGCCTTAAATGTGTCGACTTCACCCTCCCAATCATATACCACTTTTTGCATAAAAGCAGTCGGTTCGACAGCCATCTCTTCGTTCATTATTTTTTTAAAATCTGAAGGATAAATTCCTATCGCAGAGGCACTTACAAGTTGTTTTATTTGATGGTCACCCTTACAAGATTGAAATCCTTTCAATAGAAGTTGAGTGGATAAAACACGACTTGAATGAATTTTTTCTTTGTAGGCTTTAGTCCAACGCTTTGAAACTGTTGCTCCAGCGAGATGAATGATACCATCAACACCTAAAAAACAAGCCAAATCAATCTCTTTTTTATTGGGATTCCAATAGTACCCTTGAGCCTCCTGAATTGATTTCATTTGTGATTTACGCGTGGTTAGATAATGAATTTGAATGCCTTGATGAGTTAACTTTTCAATAAGACTATTTCCAACTAAACCGGTTGCACCTGTAATCAGTAGCTTCATTTATTTTTTTTCAAAAGTAGCTAATTATGGCTTGACCGCTCGTAACATTTCTCTTTTTCCAGGAGGACCAGGAAGTCGTTCAACAGTAAACCCAACCTCTTGAAGTGCTCTTCTTACCGATCCTTTTGCACAATAACTTACCCAAACGCCACCTTTGTTTAGCAAGTCATAACATTTTTTCATACAACGCTTTTCCCATAAATCCGGCTGAGCATGTGCTGCAAAAGCATCGTAATAAATTAAATCGAAAGAATGATTTCCAGAAAACTTTTCGAAAAGGGTTTGGTGTTTAGTTAACTTAAACTTGGAAGTAAGTTTGTGTTCAGTTTCCCATGAAAGCTGAGAAAAAGATAAAAATGAAATTGCAGATTTAGAATTCAACAGCTCATTGTAATTCAATTGCTTGTAATCAGTAAATGAGAGAGGGTAGGCTTCTATACTGGTCAAGTCAATACGCATTTCCGAGTTGTTTAAAAAGGTTAAATAAGCCAAAAGTACCGTTCCGTAAACCATCTCAAATATGCTGCAGTTTGATTTTGGATTTACATTTTGCCAAAAACGGAGTCCTTTTTCCAAATAAACAAACACAGTTTCTGTAATAGCACCGTGTAGAGAATGATAGGTTTCCTTTAAATTTTCAATCTTTAAAGTATTTGACCCATCCTTAGTAAGGACCCATGTCTTTTTAAAGTTCATGTTGAATGTTTAAAAATAATTAAAAAAACTACAGAAAAAATAGAATATTTCACACTTGCTTATTAAAATCATAATTAAACAAAAAAATGAATAATTATAAGAGGGATTGAAGATTAAGTTTGGAAAAAAAATTAATTTTACTAGACCAACAAAGAATTAAAATGAACATTAAAGAAATCCAAAAATCAAAAATCAACAGTATTGATTTTGATAAGCTAGCTTTTGGACAAACTTTTACGGATCACATGTTTATTTGTCATTATCGAGAAGGTAAGTGGCAAACGCCCGAGATTAGTCCCTACAAACCCTTGACTTTAGACCCTTCATCAAGTGTTTTTCACTACGGTCAGGCAATTTTTGAAGGCATGAAAGCCTACAAAGACGACCAAGGCCAGGCCTGGTTATTCCGCCCCGAAGAAAACTTCAAACGCTTTAATCGATCAGCAAAAAGACTTCAAATTCCTGAATTTCCTGAATCGTATTTTTTTGAGGGGCTAAACAAGTTGTTGTATTTAGACGATCAATGGATCAAATCAGGGGAAGGAAACTCTCTTTACATTCGTCCTTTTGTATTCGCAAGTCAAGCAAGTGTTCAAGCTTCAGCTGCGAATGAGTATATTTTTATGATCATTTGTGCACCTGTAAAATCATATTATTCAGGAGGCGAAATAAATGTAATAGTCGCTGAAGAGTACAGCCGTGCTGCCAGTGGAGGTGTCGGATTTGCCAAAGCTGCTGGAAACTATGCTGCACAGTTCTACCCTACTTCTCAAGCACTTAAAAATGGCTATCAACAAATCATTTGGACAGATGCTGACACTCATCAATATTTAGAAGAGGCCGGAACTATGAACATCTTCTTTAAAATTGACAATACTTTAATCACAGCCCCCACCAACGATCGTATTTTGGATGGCATTACAAGAAAGAGCATCATCGATTTGGCAAAGTATAAGGGAATTAAAGTTGAAGAACGACCCATTAAAGTTTCTGAAATTAAAGCTGCCCATGAAAAGGGAAGTTTACAAGAAGTATTTGGAACTGGAACTGCTGTGGTAGTTTTGCCCATCAGCAGCTTCTCACATCAGGGCAAAACTTTTAAGTTACCCAAAAAAACTCCCGTTGCTTATGAATTGAAAGCCTCCCTTGTAGCAATTCAATATAATAAATCAGAGGACCCCTTCAATTGGAGAAAAGCGATAGTTTAATCTTCTTCAATAATTTTTTTTAAGTTGGGTTTAAAGTAATTAGGACCTTTCATTACTTTTCCGTCTTCTCTGTAAATTGGCTTACCATTTTCATCCAGTTTGCTCATATTACTTCGTTGTATTTCGTCAAAAATTGCTTCCATTTTGTCTTGAAAACCGTGGGCTATAATTGTCCCACATAAGATATAAAGCATATCGCCTAGAGCATCCCCTACTTCTATGAGGTCTCCATCTTTGGCAGCTTCTAAATATTCTTCATTTTCTTCTTTCATTAAATTGAATCGAAGTGTGGTAATGGATTCAGATAAAGTAGCTGTAGGCTTGTCTTCTATACCCAAACCGTATGCCTTGTGAAATAAAGTAACGGCATTAATTGGTTTATTTAACATGTTGTCTTTGAATGTTTATGGATTATTTA
>JAYPMN010000171.1:0-4108 GCA_038129925.1 Flavobacteriaceae bacterium | reverse complement strand
TTGAGCTTCAAAACGTTCTTTTTGTTCGATAGGATCATTGAGTTCAGAATAAGCATTTGCCAATTCTTTTCCGTTTACCATTAACTCAAAACGCTCGGTGAGTTTGGGGTTAGTGCGGTGTTCTTTGGTCAATGGACTCATGGATTTGGGGTAATCAATAATAAATGTAGGCTGTATGTAATGGTGTTCGCATTTTTCACCAAAAATTTCATCGATTAGTTTTCCTTCTCCCATGGTTTCGTCAACTTCAAGACCAAGATTAGTCGCTGTTTTACGTAATTCACTTTCGTCCATTTTGGAAACATCAATTCCTGTATGCGTTTGAATTGCTTCCAATATTGGAACTCTGGGATAGGGTGCTTTAAAATCGATAGTGTGTTCTCCTACTTGAACCTGAGTATTTTGATTCAAATCAGCAGCAATCTTTTCTAATAGATTTTCTGTTGTATCCATCATCCAAAAGTAGTCCTTGTATGCAACATACAATTCCATAACAGTAAATTCTGGATTGTGGGTACGATCCATTCCCTCATTTCTAAAATCTTTGGCAAACTCAAATACACCCTCAAAACCTCCGACGATAAGCCGCTTGAGGTATAGCTCGTTTGCGATACGTAAATAAAGTGGAATGTTTAGTGCATTGTGATGAGTCACAAAAGGACGTGCGGCTGCTCCACCTGGAATGGGTTGTAAAATTGGAGTTTCGACTTCTAAATACCCTTTTTCAGTTAAAAAGTTTCGAATGCTGCCGGTAATTTTAGAGCGTTGGATAAAGGTGTTTTTTACCTGAGGATTAACAATCAAATCTACATAGCGCTGGCGGTACCTTAGTTCGGCATCGTTAAATTCATCATAACTATTCCCATCTGCATCTGTTTTTGGTAGGGGTAGCGGGCGTAGGGTTTTATTTAGCAGGGTAAACTTGGTGACCTTTACCGTTTGTTCTCCTACCATGGTAGTGAAAAGATTTCCTTCAACTCCAATAATATCGCCGATATCAAGTAATTTTTTATACACTTCGTTGTAAAGAGTTTTGTCATCTGAAGGACAAATTTCATCACGATTGAAATAGACTTGGATTCTACCTCGGCTGTCTTGTAGCTCTGCAAAACTTGCTTTTCCTTGAATTCTTCTAGACATCAGGCGTCCTGCCAATACAACTTTTTTATCTTCTTCATATTGATTAGGTAGGTCGCTAGAATAAAAGTCTACTGGGAAAAGTGACGCAGGATAAGGATTGATTCCGAGTTTTTTTAGTTCTTCCAGTTTTTCTCTTCGAATAAGTTCCTGTTCGGAAAGCTTTGCCATATAATCGGTATTTATAGCAAAGATAAGCAGACTAAAAAAATCTAAGGAGTCAAATTTTATATCTTTGTATCAATAGCATTTTATATGAGTTTTTTTCGCGTATTGTTGTCTATTTTATTTCCCCCTCTTGCCGTCCTTGATCAAGGATGCGGTTCGGTATTTATTGTTTTCATCCTGACCTTATGTGGCTGGGTTCCTGGTGTTATTGCTGCTTTAGTGATTTTGAATAATCCCGAACGTTGGAGCTCCAACAGATAAAGACTTCAATGGAAAAAAATAAGACGATTAAAATTATCGATTTAGGACACCAGTCTTATAGTAAAAGTCTTGAAGTTCAAGAAAGTCATTTCAATGGAATCATTAGTTTAAAACGGTCCAATAGAAAAACAGATCATCCTCAACCAACCAAAAATTATTTGCTTTGGGTGGAACATCCTCCTGTCTTTACCCTTGGTAAAAGTGGGAAAATTGAGCATTTATTAGTGGATAAGCAGGCCTTGGCTGAAAAAGGGATTGAATTTTACCAAACCAATAGAGGTGGTGACATCACCTTTCACGGTCCAGGTCAATTGGTAGTTTATCCCATTTTCGATTTGGATAATTTTTTTACCGATATACATAAATATCTTCGTTTTTTAGAGGAGGCAGTAATTGATACCTTGGAAGAATACGGGCTAAACGGTTCCAGGAGTCAAGGTGAAACAGGAGTGTGGCTGGGTGTAGGAACACCCTTTGCGAGAAAAATATGTGCTATGGGAGTTCGAGCGAGTCGTTGGGTAACTATGCACGGGCTGGCTTTTAATATCAATACAGACTTGAGTTATTTTGACCATATAGTACCCTGTGGGATTCAAGGAAAAGGAGTTACCTCTTTATCAAAAGAATTAGGGAGAGAAATTAGTCTAGAGGAAGTCAAAGAAAAATTAAAAACGCATCTGGGTCGCTTATTTGAAGCAGACTGGACTAAGGATTAATTCATTTCGTAGATAATGAATCCATCACTTTCAGACTGTACTACCAATTCTAAAGCACGGTCCGTATCGGCATTACTTAAATCTGGAGTTGCAGTTCCGTAAACAGGGAAACCACCTACCAAACTACCATTGCTCAAATAAGCATAAACTTTCTGAGTATCCAATTCAGTTAAGACTACATAAATGGTGTTTTTGATGTAGTAAATCTTAGGACTTGTATAGCGACCAAAAGGAAGTGTTACAGGAATCCCTTTAATAATAAGACTATTGCCATCTAAACTGACCAAAGATTTGGCGCTCATATCGATTTGATGCTCTTTACCTAGGGCTAAAGTACTCCTGAGAATATTTCCCTTTGAATCTATTTGATACATATCTCCTGTATCAGTTGTACCAGCAAAAGTGTTGCGGTACTCAAATATTGGATTGTTTGAGGTTTTAACAGCTTGTTTTAATTTGATTCTGTCAGTGCCTTGGCGGTTGAGGATCCTAACGCCTCCTGCTTTTGATTGCAGTACTATGTAATCCTTTGAACCAAATCGGATGTGTTTAGGTGGATGTATCAATTCATCTTTAAGCGTTTTCAATCGAAAGCCGCTTACGTTTTTACCTCGATTATCAATCATTCGAATCTTTTTACCGTCGACGATCAAAAAGCGATAATTTCTGTTTAGATCGTAATCAAATACTGATAAATATTTTGGGCTTTCTCCAGTCAACTTCATATCAAAAGGAGGAACAACTTTTCCGTTTCGGTCTAAAATTTGAAAACGGTCGGCAGTTCTAAATGCCATTTGAAGGCGTCTGTTTTTATAAAGATCTACTTGTTCAATGGAACCAATGATTTGTCCAGAAAGTTGCTTTTTCCAGTATAATTTTCCAGTATTTGAAAACAAATAAAGAACGTTATTTTGATCTTGGACAACAACATCCATAGTCTTATTTCTGTGATTTTTTATCCACTGAGGCGCTCTTGAAGCTGGTGCATCAAGGGAAAAGCTGTATTGACTAACTACACTATTTTTTTGGGGTGCAAGATTCTTTTTTTGAGCAGTCAAACGAGTTTGAATAAAATTACTTTCAGATACTCCTTGAAGAACAACTAATGGAAAATCATTAAGCTTGATTTTTTTCCATTTAGCTTCTCGCTTTGTTGAAACTGCTGCCCACTTTTTTGTAAGGTTGGAGGTTTTTCCTAACCAAAGAAAGGTACTGTTATCTGCGAGATCCTCCCGAAGAGTTTTAAAATCTAAATCATTAAATAATGTTTTGTTATCTAGGTAATTTCCTATGACCTGCTTTAGTCTGGCCTCAGAATTTGAATACAGAAGGAAGTCGTCTAGTTGTACACTCCATTTAGCGTTGGTGAATGATCCAATTGCATTTAAAAGAACATTTAGATCTTCTGGGAATTCTTGGCTAAAGATAGTTACTCCGCGAAAACTCCCTTGAGGGTCATTAGATGAAAACAATTTTGGATGAATTGTTTCTGTATTATTAAGGTGGAAAAGTACGGTTTGGCTTTCCTCTAATTGAATCCACCCAATTTCATCTACTGCGCTTAACAAATCAAAGTTGATCTGGTTCAATGGAATGTTGAGGTGACGGCTGTACTTTTTAAACTGGTCTTCCAATGTTTTATAGTCTGCAATTGAAAGTCCCAAGTACCCTTCAAAATTTTGAGGAACTACTTGCGGACTCAAAAGGCGCTTTGCATCTTGCCCTTTTAACAGGGCGATTTTATCAGGTATAGAATCGTTGATAAAACTCACTCCATCTAGCGTAAAAGGTTCTTTTTTGGTGTTGAAATCAAAAGAGTACCAACT
>JAYPMN010000170.1:2648-4116 GCA_038129925.1 Flavobacteriaceae bacterium | reverse complement strand
TCCAATTCTTTAGCTTGAAGTGAGAGCGGTTCTTCTTCCTCTATGGTTTCAGCATAGGCGTATTTATCGACGGGCTCTGTATTAGTTATTTGCGGAACTGCAGGTTCATAGGTGGTCAGGCTTAATGCCTCAGTTTCACTTTCTGTTGCATCACTAGACTCCTTCCCATAAATCTTTTCTATCAGTCCTTGATTTTTTTTCTGTACTCCTTCGGAAGTTCCATTATTCATCAAGTCTAAGGTTAGTTTTTTTAGATCGTTTAAATCATTTTTCATATCGAAAAGAACCTTGTACAAAATCTCTCGTTCTGATGAAAAATCACTCTCTTTTTCTTTTTTACCTACAATAGCCGGAAGCTGTTTTCCTCTATCGGGTAGGTAAGTCCTCATTGTAGCTGCATTTATCTTTCTCTCTTTTTCTAAAACAGACAATTGTTCTGCTACATTGCGTAGTTGTCGGATGTTTCCACTCCATCGGTATTCGGTCAGTAATGCTTGTGCATGCTCGTCTAATTGCAATGGAGGCATATGGTACTTTTGAGCAAAATCTGAAGCAAACTTTCTAAAAAGTAAGACGATATCTTCTTTCCTTTCTCGCAGAGGAGGTAGGATTATTTCTACAGTACTTAGACGGTAGTATAGATCTTCTCTAAACTTTCCCTTTTCGATAGCTTCCATCATATTTACATTGGTCGCAGCTACAATGCGGGCATTGGTTTTTTGCACTTTAGAAGATCCAACTTTAATAAATTCACCCGTTTCTAATACGCGAAGTAATCGGACTTGGGTTGGAAGAGGAAGTTCTCCAACTTCGTCGAGGAAGATGGTCCCGCCATCAGCAACTTCAAAATAACCAGAACGAGTTTGAGTCGCTCCAGTAAAGGCTCCTTTTTCATGGCCAAATAGTTCACTATCGATCGTTCCTTCTGGTATGGCTCCACAATTGACCGCAATATATTTTGAGTGCTTTCGATGAGAAAACTGATGAATAATTTTAGGAATATTTTCTTTTCCAACCCCACTTTCACCAATAACTAATACAGAAATATCAGTACTTGCAACCTGTAGGGCTTTTTCTAATGCTCTGTTTAAACCAGTATTGTTTCCAATTATTCCGAAACGCTGTTTGACACCTTGTAATGAATCCATAATTAAACTCTTTTTGAAAGTTCTATTGCTTCGCCAATCAATGTGGCAGAGGTACAATCAGTAATTTTCACTTCTACAAAATCTCCTACTTTAAATTCTTTTTTCGGAAAGACAACCACAGTGTTCTGAGTAGTTCTTCCGCTCCATTGTTCTTTAGAACGTTTGGATTCTTTTTCAATCAACACACAAATCGTTTGGCCAAGGAAGGCTTGAGTACGGATCTTAGAGTGCGCTTGTTGTTTTTCAATAATTTGACTCAAACGTTTTTTCTTGATTTCATCAGGGACATCATCTTCTATTTTTCGCGCAGCCAAGGTTCC
>JAYPMN010000170.1:0-2548 GCA_038129925.1 Flavobacteriaceae bacterium | reverse complement strand
CCTCCTCCATACCAGAGGTAACTGTCTACATTTTGACCGAGTAAGGTAATTTCTTTATAGCCCTTTTGAGCCAAATCGTTGACCTCTTCCAATATACTTTTGGGATCTCGGCTTCGCTCCCTTCCACGAGTAAAGGGGACTACACAAAATGTACACATATTATCGCAACCCCGGGTAATGGAAACAAATGCCGAAACTCCATTTGAATTTAATCGAATCGGAGCAATATCTCCATAGGTTTCTTCTTTTGACAAAAGGACATTTACTGCTTCTCTGTCTTGTGCTACTTCTTGGAGCAGATTTGGGATGTCCTTGTAAGCGTCTGGCCCCACCACTAAATCCACGATTTTTTCTTCTTCTAAAAACTGATGTTTTAATCGTTCTGCCATGCAGCCTAAGACTCCCACAGTCATTTCAGTTTTGTCTTTTTTTATGGAGTTAAAATACTCCAAGCGTTTTCTGACAGTTTGCTCTGCCTTTTCTCTGATTGAACAAGTATTAACTAAAACTAGAGATGCATCATTTAAGCTTTGTGTAATTTGATACCCTTCATCAGTCAATATTGAGGCAACTACTTCGCTATCCGCAAAGTTCATCTGACATCCATAACTTTCGATGTAGGCTAGCTTGGAACTTGATGATTGCTTTATTTGCGAAGCTTCAGTCCGTGTTCCATTGTGAAGGATAGGATTTTTTTCAATTTCTTTGACGGGCATAGAGTAAACAATAGATTTTTGTTGTAATGCAAAATTACAAAAAATCCAATGGATATTGTCATTTTGTCAGTCTCGTATTGTTTTTTTAGTTATTAAACAAAGACTTATTTTAAATATGGGAACTAATGGGGTAGCTTATTGGCTACTAATCCATATACCCAAGTTCCCAGTATTGCAAAAACCAAAACGACCAGTATGGGGTAAAAGCCAGCTCCAATAAGAGTAAATATTGGACCGGGGCAGGCTCCAGCAAGCCCCCAACCAAGACCAAAGATAATCCCACCATAGGCGTATCTTGAAAAGCTCATAGATTTAGCTGGAATTACAATACGTTCACCGTAGGCCGATTTTAGTTTAAAGCGTTTGATTATTTGAATCGTTATTATTCCTAAAACTAAAGCTGAACCGATGATACCATACATGTGAAATGATTTAAATTGAAACATCTCATAGATACGAAACCAGGACGCCGCTTCTGACTTAAACATGGTTATTCCAAAAAGAATTCCGATTAAAAAAAATATAGATTGTCTCATGTTTATAGGATAAATGGAAGTAATAGATGATTCATAAAAAGGCCTCCAATAAAGAAACCGATGACTGCATAAAGAGAAACCAATTGAAGATTGCTCAGACCTGAAATAGCGTGACCTGAAGTACAACCACCTGCATATCGAGCTCCAAATCCAACTAAAAAGCCTCCAATTGACAAGATAAAGAGGACCTTAGGTTGCATTAACACTTCTATGCTGAAAAGTTCTTCAGGAAGGTAGGACAAACCCGCACTTTTAATATTTAACTCTTGAAGTTTATTGATAGTATCTGGATGGATGGCTACACTGGAATCAGTACTTAGGAAATGGGTAGCAAGTGCACCGCCAATTATTGCTCCTGCTGATACCAATAAATTCCATTGTTGGGTTTTCCAATCGAAATTGAAGAACTCATTTGATTTTCCTGCACCACAGATGGTACAAAACGTTCTCAAATTCGAAGACATTCCAAAATTTTTACCAAAATAGAGTAGTAAAAACATGATCAGGGCAATCATTGGACCACCTATATACCAAGGCCAAGGGTTAAATATCCATTCCATATTGTTGTCGTATTAAATGATTATAGTGTTGAAGGGCAAACGTAATCTGAAACTTTAATCCCAGACTCCTTTATTTTTCCAAAACCTCCTTTGACATCGATTAAATTGTGAATTCCTCTACTCTTGAGCATGGAAGCTGCAATCATACTGCGATAGCCTCCAGCACAATGAATATAAAAGGGATTGTTTGAGGGGAATTCGCTCATATGTTCATTGATGAAATCAAGAGGTGTGCTATGAGCTTCAGTAATATGCTCCGAAAGGTATTCCCCTGGTTTTCGAACATCAAATATTTCAATTTCGCTTTTTTCAATGAGTTCCTTAAGTCCATCAGCCTCAATTCCTTTAACAAAATCAACCTGCTTGTTTGCATTTTTCCAAGCCTCAATTCCACCTATTAAAAAGCCTAAAGTATTGTCAAATCCAACTCGTGCAAGTCGGGTAACGGTCTCCTCTTCTCTTCCTTCAGGCGTGACCAATAAAATAGGTTGATCTACATTTCCAACCATAGCACCTACCCAAGGAGCAAATCCACCATCAATTCCGATAAAGATAGATTGCGGTATATGGCCTTTTGCAAAATCGTCTTGGTGTCTTACATCTAAAATTATAGCCCCCGTTTCATTGGCGGCAACTTCAAAGGCCTTTGGAGATAGAGGTTTTGTTCCTGATTCTAGAACCGTTTGAATATCCTCATATCCTTCTTTATTCATTTTTACATTTAAAGGGAAATATT
>JAYPMN010000169.1:0-4124 GCA_038129925.1 Flavobacteriaceae bacterium | reverse complement strand
CTCAGGAATTAGTTCTGCAATAGTTGTCTCAAGGGACAGTTTCCCTCTTTGTACGGACTGAATCACCAGAGGTAGCGTTCCCAATATCTTTGTAAGTGAGGCCAAATCGTAAATATCAGATGATTTTACTTGTTGCTTTTTATTATAGGTGTGATAACCGAAGCTTTTATTATAAAAAATTTTACCCTTGCGCGCAGCTAAAATACGCATTCCAGGGGTCATCATGGAATCAATAGCTTGATAGGCTAGCTGATCAACTGCGGATAATAAAGTAGTGTCAAAGCCCACTTCTGATGGACTTGAAAACCCTAATCTAAAACTTCCGTCGAGGTCCAAACCTGCTCCTTCTTTTAATGATTCAGAAACATTTACGGGGAGTCTGCCTCTTACAGGATGCGCTCCAAACAAGGCATCAACACTTAATTTTTGTGATATGGCACTATTTTGATAACTCAAAAGTAGCGCATCTATGCCCTTGACTCTCTCAAGCGCACCTAAAGCATAGGGTTTGACAAAGACATCCAATACTACTGTTTTCTTAGCTGCAAGCTTTTTAATGATATTCAGTTCTTCCTTATTAAAATTAGAAGCTTTCCAAGGCGTGTCGTTGGAGCGGTGAAAACTGACGATTAGAGTATCCAATCCTACAGTTTTTTCAAGGGCATTTGCTGCCGTGACATCATTTAGTGTGTGTATTGATCCATACTTTTTTAAGTGGTTCTTAAAAGCTGCTGATGAGGCATCGCCCAATGGAATATGCCCTAATTTCATTGTACTTTTCAATGGAAGAATGCTGTTTTTATTTTTCAAAAGAGTCAACGCTTTTCCCATTGCTTCTGTGTACAACAACGTGTCCAAAGGTGTATTTAATTCCTTGATCAGGTTTTCAGTCTTTATGGGCTGGTAATTTGCCAATCCTACTTTGTATTTTGCTTTCAATACTTTCTTTACAGAATGGCTGAACCTACTTTCAGTTATTTCACCCGCTTTGTAGGCTTTGGCTATGGCTTGAATTCCTCCAGAGATATCATTTGATATCAACAACATATCATGCCCAGCATTAAATGCTGTCAGGTCAATATTTTTTACTTTGTTGTATTCCGATACCCCCTTCATATTCAATGCATCGGTTACCACCAAACCTTTAAATTCCATTTCCTCAATCAATAGATGTTGAATAACATCTTTGGATAAGGAGGTTGGTAATCCTTTTTGGGTTAAAGCCGGTACGGAAAGATGTGCTACCATCACAGACGACAAGCCCGCTCGAATCAATTCTCTATAGGGTGCGAGTTCCACCTCTTTAATACGATCGGAAGAGAAAGTAACCGAGGGAAGTGTTTTATGGGAGTCTTGTGCTGTATCGCCGTGACCGGGAAAGTGCTTGCCTGAGGTTAATATCCCAGCATCGTGATGCCCTTTCATTACCGCCATAGCTTGACGTATTACTCGATCTTTAGAAGCGCCAAAAGACCGATTCCCAATGATAGGATTTTTGGGATTTGTATTGATGTCAAGAACTGGACTAAAGCTGTAATGAATCCCAAGACGTTTTTCTTGCTCGCCCATACGCTGACCGATTTTGCGCAATAAAACTGTATCCTGGACTGCTCCTAGCGTCATCGGCCAAGGAAAGGGCTGAACAGAGTCCAAACGCATTGCTACTCCCCATTCGGCATCCATAGCGACCAATAAGGGAGTTTGAGCAGCTGCTTGAAATTGATTTAACCACTGACTCTGTCCCACGGGTCCACCCAATGAAAAAATAAGACCTCCAACTTTTTGATTTTTAACTAATTCTAATGTGCGCTGATAATGTGTGCTATCTCTTTCAGTAAAAACCATGGGCATAAACAACTGACCGACTTTTTCCTCCAATGAAAGACTGTTGTACAGACTGTCGACCCAAATTTTTTGAGCTTCTGCATCCTGTGACAATAAGGGGTCTGTTGTTTGACCATGAGTTAGGAAAATAAATCCGAAGAGAAAGCTTAGGGTATATTTCATTTAAAAAACGATTAGTCTATTTAAAAAAACGATTATGCCAACTTTCTTCAGCAGGAACTTCCCAAAAATTATGATATCCGTCAACAGTATCGACTAAATTGTTAAAAACAATAGTTGATTTGGAAATAGCCCGTTCATTTGCCATTTTTTTGAAATCTTCCAAAGTCTTATGAGATAGATACTCTCCTTGCTTAAAAGTAACATTCATTTTATCTAGAAGAGAAAGTTCAAACGCCTTTTCAAGCTCTTGGATAAAATGGACAGAGGCATCAATTGAACATCCACTGGCTTGAACTTTTTCTTGATTTAAGCCCAGGATAATAAAGCGGTTATAGGGCAAATCGAATCCGGCTTCCAACTCTTGATTGTGAGCTGTCCAACTGGAGAGAAAATCAGTAAGGGCCTCTTTAAGTTTAGTGTATTCTTCTTCTCTAAAAGGCCTATCAGAGGGATAAATCCAAACTCTAGATTCTGGAGGTAAGTTTTCAAATGGAACAATCATGACCTATAAATTATTTGCATTGGCAATCAACTCAGCGATATCCATTATTTTAACCTCGTCCTCCTGCTTTTTATTTTTGACACCATCTGTCATCATTGTATTACAAAAAGGACAAGCAGCGGCAATAATTTCAGCTTTAGTATCCAGTGCTTGCTCAGTTCGCTCAATATTTATTTCCTTATCCCCTTTTTCTGCATCTTTAAACATTTGGGCTCCTCCAGCTCCACAACACAGACCTTTAGTTTTGCAAGCTTTCATTTCTACAAGCTCAGCATCTAGTTTTTTAATCAATTCTCGAGGCGCTTCAAAAATCTTATTCGCCCTACTCAAATAGCATGGGTCGTGATAAGTAATCCGTTTACCTTTGAAGGAACCACCCTCAACTTTAAGGCTTCCCTCTTTGATTAAGGATTTTAAAAATTGCGTGTGATGCATTACTTTATAATGACCACCTAATTCGGGATATTCGTTTTTTAGGGTATTGAAGCAGTGAGGGCATGTGGTCACAATTTTTGTAACACCATAGCGATCAAGGGTACTGATGTTTTGTAAGGCTTGCATTTGGAATAAAAATTCATTCCCAGCTCTTTTTGCGGGATCACCAGTGCAACTCTCCTCGGTTCCTAATACTGCAAACGATGTTTGGGTATGATTTAGGATTTTTACAAATGCTTTGGTAATTTTTTTTGCCCGATCGTCAAAACTACCTGCACAACCGACCCAAAAAACTACAGCTACCTTTTTGCCTTGCGCCTGAAGTGACGCTAATGTTGGGACCTCAAGACTCATCAATTAAGATTGTGATTGACCGTCATCAAAAACTTCTATAGTAACTTCTTTTTCAATCAGATCGGTAAACTTTCCGTTATAACGTGTCGCTTTCACTAAATGATTATCAATCCAGTGATAATTTCCACCTCTAGGCTTTCCCATGAGCAAACTGTGATATTTAAACCCATTCTCTTTTAACCACCTCTCCGTCACCCCTCGGTGGGCTTCCACTCTAGAGGTAAAGAAGCAAATAAGATGGCCTTCATCATACCATTTATTTAGAGTAACCAACGCATCTGGATACAATTTAGCGGTCGCCATACGATCCGGTTCTTCGTTCGGGATGTCATCGCATATAGTACCGTCAATATCAATAAGATAATTTTTAATTCCTTCAGGTAGTACAGGACTTACGACTTCCCCTGATTCTATCTTTTTATGTAAATAACTTTCTGCTTCTTCTCGTTCCATAAATTTAAATTGAGTTTATTTTTCGTTTATCCATTGCAAACGGTCTTGATTACTGAAAGGCCATGGAGCCCCATTATTTTCGATATTTCCCATCATTGCATTCAGTTCTTTAGGAGCTGCCGATTGTTCCATGACCAAATACTGTCTCATATCCATGATAATTGACAAAGGGTCAATGGCAACTGGACAGGCTTCTACACACGCATTGCATGAGGTACATGCCCATAATTCTTCGGGTCTAATATAGTCATTTAGCAACTGTTTTTGGTCGTCTTCAAAGACTCCTTTATTCACATTGATGTTAATACCGACTTCCTCCAAACGGTCTCTAGTATCCATCATAATTTTTCGGGGAGATAACTTCTTCCCAGTT
>JAYPMN010000168.1:0-4134 GCA_038129925.1 Flavobacteriaceae bacterium | reverse complement strand
CTTTGGAGTTTTGAAGCATAAAAGCCCCATTTTTATCATCCAGATTGGTCAAGGCAAAAGCTGCCTTCGGTAACTGATCAAAAAATATTTTTTTGATATCTCTATAGGTCTTAAAATCTCCATGATAATCTAAGTGATCATGGGTTAAGTTTGTGAAAACCCCTCCAGTAAAACAGAGCCCTGCAGTTCTGTGCTGTGCAATACCATGAGAGGAAACCTCCATGAAACAATGTGAAACTCCTGCCAAAACCATCTCAGATAAATGACGATTAAGAGAAAGTGCATCCGGTGTAGTATGCGAATTATCCCAAGTTTTATTTTGGTATGAGATTTTTACCGTAGAAATCAATCCGCAAGGATAACCCAATGCAGTAAAGAGTTTGAAGAGTAAAGAAGCTATGGTAGTTTTTCCGTTGGTTCCAGTCACGCCTACTAAGGAGAGTTTTTGGGAAGGGTTATCGTAATAATTTGCCGCCACTTGTCCTAGTGCTTTCGAAGCGTTCTCTACCACAACATAAACGATTCCTTTTTTACATTCTTCTGGTAATTGCTCACAAATAATTGCCACAGCACCCTTGCTGAGAGCACTTAAAATAAATTCGTGTCCGTCAGCAACCATTCCCTTTTGGGCGACAAAAAGAGTTCCTTTTTTTACTTCTCTACTGTCGAACTGGATGGATTCAACTTCTACAGCAGTACTCCCCACAATACTCTCTATCGCTACACCGTACAATATGTCTTGCAATTTTTTCACGATAGTTTTAGAATTACTTGTTGATGGATGCTAATTTTGGCTCCTGCTTTGGGACGCTGCTCAATAACGGTTCCTTTTCCATTTAAAAGCACTTTTAATCCTAACTCTTGGGATTTTTTTATTGCTTCCTCTTTTGAAAGTCCAGTCAAGTTTGGAACACTTAAATTAGTTTGAGACCGTGTATTTTCAATTAATTCTGTCAGCTTAGATGTATCGAGTGGAATTTGTTTAGGGGTGTCATTGAATATTTTTTTTGCTATGGTTTTAAAAACAGGAGCAGCAACAGTTGCACCGTAATAGCCTTTTGTTTTATCAGGGCGGTGAATGACTACTATACAAGAATATTCAGGCTTTTCAGCTGGAAAATAGCCCACAAAACTAGAAACATATTGAATACTATCGGTAGTGTAGTCCACCTGGCAAGTTCCAGTCTTTCCTGCCATGGTAAGAATAGAATCCTTTATTCGATGACCTGTACCCCACTTTTTGTCTACCACGTTAAACATCATACTTTGAACTTTTTTCAACGTTTCTTCAGAACATATAGAGGGGTTTAACACCTGTTTCGAAAATACCTTAAATGGGGTATTCCCTAAATTTCCAATCTCAGTTAAAAAACGCGGCTGAACCATCTCACCTTGATTTGCAATAGCATTGTAAAAAGTAAGTGTTTGCATAGGTGTCAAACTAACTCCGTAACCGTAGGCCATCCAAGGCAGATCCAAACCGTCCCAATCTGTATCGGTAGGGTAGGGTATTTTGGGGTCTCCCTCACCTCTAATAGGTAGACCTAAATTTTTATTAAGACCCATATTATAAAGCCTATCTACAAACTTCTTAGGGTTTTCTTTATAATTGTCATGTACAATTTTTACTAGACCAACATTTGACGAAACCTCAAATGCCTTGGCAGCAGTAATGGTTCCATATCCTCCTCGCTTAGAATCTTTTACTTTGTATTTCCCGTAAAAAGTCAATTCTCCATCTCCAGTATCGATCAGAGTATTTTCATCGATTACCTTATCTTCTAGGGCTGCTATCATCCCCATCAGTTTGAAGGTAGAACCCGGTTCATGAGCCTCACCTACAGCGTAATTTAATTTTTCATAATATTTTCCTTCCTCGGTACGCCCTAAATTTGCAATAGCTTTTATTGCCCCTGTACCTACCTCCATAACTACAACAGTTCCATGATCTGCTTCGTAGGCTTCTAATTGTCCCAAAAGAGCATTGTGAGCAATATCTTGGATATTAACATCCAAAGTGGTTCTCAAGTCATAACCTTGTGTAGGCTCTTTTTCATTAGAATCACTTATCGGCTTCCATTGCCCATTTGCGATTTTTTGCTTTAACCTTAAACCCGAATCTCCTCTTAAATACTGAGAAAATGCACCTTCTAAGCCTACTCTAAAATAAGTGCCGTCCTTATCCAACTTTTCGTAGCCGATGGTTCGCTCTGCAATTTTACCCAAGGGGTGCTCTCTTTTAATTTCTTGCTCAACGATCAACCCACCCTTGTATGCACTCGTGTTAAATATTGGAAAACTTTTGTATCGCTTAAACATAGAATAGGAAACATCCTTTGACACCAACCAATACCGGCTTTTTTTCTTTCTTGCAATTTCTAGTTGATTTAATATGGTAACAGCTGGATCACCAGTAAGTGCTGAGATAGAATCTGCCAAAGCTGTTTTATACTTTTGAAAAAGCTTATTAGATGCTGTAACAGCATCCCAATGTAAAGTATAACGTGCAACAGAAGTAGCCAATATATTACCATCTGCTGCATAGATATCACCCCTACTTGGTTCTAAAACAACATTTTTCACAAGGGCTTCTGGAGCAATTCCAAGTCCTTCTGTATTGGTATAAAATTGAAGGTAAACAAGTTTACCAATCAAGACAAATCCAAAAATGACCAAACAGCTAACCAAAAGATAAAACCTTGATTTATAAAAACCTGTATATGTTTTAGAATCACTCATCGATAAGAATAATTTTAATGGGAGGGGTATTTGTGGGACCTATTCCTTTTTCAGCTAATCGGCGAGTAATATTGGTTTCCTTCTTTAAGACAAGTAGTTGCTTTTTCGCCTCAATAAAATCACTTTTAAGGGCTTTGATTTCCGTGTTTAACGCTGCGATTTTAAAAATCTTACGATCGGCGCTGTGCCCACTTGCAATCATGATCAAAGCCAAAAGCGATAAAAACAAAATCATCTGCCAATTCTTTAAAGCATCATTTAGAATTAAAAATTCAATATTGAGTATGGACAGTAGTTTCTTCATTTCTTTTCTGCTATTCTTAACTTTGCACTTCTAGCGCGTCCATTTTCCTTAATTTCCTTTGCCGTGGGAACGATAAGCTTACCTATGCGCTCGAGTTGTAATAACGGATTGCCGTAGAAATCTTTTTTTAACTCGCCATTAAAATTTCCCGATTGAAAAAAACGCTTGACCAAACGATCTTCTAATGAATGATATGAAATACAAACTAGCCTTCCTCCTGGCTTTAAGTTATCAAAAGCTTGGATTAAAAAGGATTGAAGTACTTTCAATTCATTATTAACCTCTATGCGAATTGCCTGAAAAAGCTGTGCCAGAATTTTATTTTCTATGCGCTCTGGAACCAGCGGCCTGACTATTTTGATTAAATCTTGAGTGGTGACTATGGGCTTTTCAGAACGGGCAAGAACGATATTTCTCGCCAAAATTTTAGCATTTCGCAACTCGCCATAATTAAAGAATAAATCGCCTAGGGCAGCTTCATCGTATTCGTTTATTACTTTATAAGCATCAAGCTCTTGAGTTTGATTCATTCGCATGTCCAATCGAGCTTCAATACGGATAGAAAATCCTCTTTCACCAGTATCAAATTGATGGGAAGAAACTCCAAAATCAGCCAGTATCCCATCTACACCATTTATTTTATAAAATTTCAGATATTGTGTAAGATGGCTGAAATTTGCAGCGATAAAGGCAAAGCGAGTATCTTCAATTTTATTCTTTATAGCGTCCACATCTTGATCAAAGCCAAACAAACGTCCATTTTCATTTAACCGATCCAAAAGTGCTCTGGAATGACCACCGCCACCAAAAGTAACATCAACATAAACCCCGTCGGGCTTTATATTTAGCCCCTCCAAACTAGACTGGAGTAAAACCGGTTTATGATATTGTGTCGTCATTTTTATCTCCCATAACTTCTTCGGCCAAGGCTCCAAAATCAAGAGCTGCCTCATCAATCGCACTTTCGTATAGCGATTTATCCCAAATTTCAAGAATGTTCACGGTTGAAGAAACCACTACGTCTTTACTAATACGGGCATAGTTGACTAAATCTTTTGGTATCAAAAGACGTCCCGATGCATCCATCTCAA
>JAYPMN010000167.1:0-4294 GCA_038129925.1 Flavobacteriaceae bacterium | reverse complement strand
ATATAGCAAAAAAATGGATTGTCCTTTTTACTTTTACTGTAACGATCTAAATAGTCAAGCGCTGCTTCGGTAAAAACGTCTGTTGAAAACCCTTTACTTTGGAGGCTATCTAATTTGCCCTTAGCATCCATATATCTTACAGGAACTTCAAAATGATCGCTCATTCCCCCCAGCATTATTTCTCTCCCCTCTTGGAAATTTGACTCAAAGCTAGCTGCTCCGTTGTGCCATTTTCCAGTACCAAAGGTTTGATACCCATGGGTACTCAAATAATTAGGAAGCGCCTGAACACCGTCCAATCTGTCGTACACATGAAAGAGGCTTTTACCGCTCAAAAGCATAGCGCGACTCGGAGCACAAATAGCACCGTGATGTCCGCCCATAACATAGCAGTTTTCAAAGCGAGTCCCATTTTTAGCAAGTGCATCAATGTGAGGAGTTTTGATATAAGGGTTTGAAGCTACACCCAGCGCATCCGCTCTTTGATCATCGGTAAAAATAAAAAGTATATTAGGGCTAGTTGTACTTTTATTTGTGGTATTACAAGCCGAATAAGTGAAAACAGCGGCGACACTTATTATAAAACCAATTAGACTTTTCTTCATGATTAATCTTTTTTGAGCTCCCTTTTTAAGAATATGTTGTGCTCTTTACCTCACTACATATTTTAAGTTAAGTCTTGATACAATGCTATTTATTAGCCTTAAGGTAAAAATTATTTGTGATAGAAATCAAGGAGGTAGAGACAAGATTTGATTTGTGGACCAAACCTTCTACTCATCTCATAAAAGCCTTTCTTAAACTATAATTTAGCTGGTGTATATCTTTGTTAATTACACAGAAATTAATCTTCTAGTTTTTTTACATGAAAGTGTTAGCCATACCAGGTGATCATAAAACTCAATTATTCAAGTGGAGAGCTATGTGCTAAGGAATCTATAAAAATTTTAGTACGAAAACCCCATATCTTCCTGAGCTTTGGCTCTTTTGTACACGTTTATTTGCTTTATCTTCCCGTCGACAAATTGAATATCATGTACATTATGTTCCATGATTTCGTTACCATTTTCGTCTACATCGGTATAGTCATTTCCAGTTGTTAGCCATTGCTCGACTACACCTTCCTTATTAGTCACAGCATTGGCAATCATCCATTTTACTTTCCATTTTGGGTTTGCTGATTGAAACCACGCGTCTAATACTTCGATATGAGCTTTGTTTCCTTTGACAACACTTCCGTCAGCAGTATATCCCACCCAATCTTCCGCATTGATGTCTGCTATCTTTTCAAGGTTTTTATCATTGTGTGCCTGAATGTAATCTAGCCATATTTGTTGATTAGAAATTTCTCCAACTACTAAAGGAGCCATCGAATCCATTCCGTCCATACTGGCTGATCCGATCTCAACAGCTGCGAGCTCACTATTCGCATTGTTTTTTGTTGGGTTAGCACAGCTGAATAGTATTAAAGCAGCAAGCGCTGTAAGTAGAGTTATTTTTTTCATTGTGATTGATTATGATTAATATTTAAACTAAAGTAAAGCGATATTGTGAGAATTCAAATTGTGAAATCTTTCTTTTGACAAAAAAAAATTAACTTTAAAAATCAATCAAAACAATTATGGAACTCAATAGAAGAAAATTTATAGCCAAATCCTCCCTGGCAATGAGTATGCCTATGATGGCATTAGTAAACCAAACGGACGCTTTGTCTGAGCTCAACACTAAACTAAATAAAGGAGATACAATCTTATTTCAAGGTGACTCAATAACTGATGCTGGACGTGAAAAAACAAATCAGCTTCCAAATAATGCGAATTCCTTTGGTGCAGGCTATGCTTTTCTAGCAGCTTCACATTTGTTAAATGCGCATCCTGAAAAAGCATTAACTATCTATAATCGAGGAATTAGTGGTAACAAAGTGTATCAACTGCAAGATCGCTGGCAAGAAGATGCCATAGATTTAAAGCCAAATTTGGTTAGTATTTTAATCGGGGTAAACGACTATTGGCACAAAATAACACACGGTTATGACGGCACAGTTGAAATTTATGAAAATGACTTAAGAGCTCTCGTTGAACTAACTATGAAGAAGTTACCTGGTGTGCGTATCGTCCTTTGTGAACCTTTTATTCTTCCCAATACCACTGCCGTAGAACAGAGTTGGGTAATCCCTTTTAAAGCATATCAAAAAGCTGCTCATAAAATAGCTAAAGAGTTCAATACCCTATGGGTACCCTTCCAAAGTATTTTTGATCAAGGATTACAACAGGCTAAAGAAACCTATTGGGCTCCTGACGGTGTGCACCCATCCATGGCTGGAAGTCAGCTTATGGCTCAAGCCTGGCTTGAAGTAGTTAACAATTCCTAGGTTAGTTTGATGTAGTATGGATTGGAGAGGATTTTGATTGTTCTCATTGGCATAAAAAAACCCTCCACTTGGGAGGGTAAATAATTGTATTTTTTTTGAACTTTTATTCTGCTGACAATTCTGTTAGTTTGTTAAGTAAACCTGAAACATCCATGTATTCGTCAACTTCAATTATTTTATTATTCTCATTGAATTTAAATACCTCATATGCTTTAATTCCTTCCATAGATATATCTCCAAGATCAGCACTCCATTTAGCATAAATTCGGACACCACCATCAGGAATAAACGTAGAATCAACCGTTGGATAGAAATCCCTATCATTAGCTTTTATGTTGTCTAATAATTGTAAAAAGCCATTATAGTTTTCTAAAATTCCTTTTTTATCTAAATCTTTACCACCATATACAGGCGGGTTAAACTTTGCTTCATCGGCAAAAAAAGATGCTGCAGTTTCTAAATCTTCATTTTCTAAAGAATCAAATAATTCGTGGACAACTTTAGCATTTTGATCATACATAGCCAGAGCTTTTTCCATTTTCGATTGCTTAGGATTTTTTTGGTTACATGAAGTTAATATCCCTAATATTATTAAAAGTGAAAATAGTTTTTTCATTGTTATAGATTTAATTTTTCAACGGAGCTACTGCAAAATTTACTTTTCGATTAACTAAATCCCAGGAACCTGTAACTAAATTTATTATTGAACCTACTTTATCATTATCATAGGCGTAGGATTTAATTTTGTCTCCATCTTTTTTCCATAATCCATTTGTTGTGCCTCTAAATAATTTACTATCAACTTGAGTAATGAAATATCCAAAATACTCACCTTGAACATCATCTGTACCAAAACTTGTGAGTGTAATTGACCCATATGCCATTCCATAGGGTCCAGCTTGACCTGCAATGGTCATTTCCCAATTAACACCATCTGATGATGAAACACTCCCGATATCAAACTCTACATCAAATGATTTTGAAGTATCCCACTCAAGATCTTGTGAATGTCCAATTAGTGTAGTTAGTAGTAATGTAAAAAGTAAAATTTTTTTCATTTTAATTGATTTATTATTAATAATGTCTTTAAGATATAGAGAATAAAGTTAAATGAGAAACCCTCCACGTGGGAGGGTGTTTAATCTATTGATTTACTGCAAATTTTATTGGAATAAATATTGGCGAATTTGAAAATCCATCAGGTGAATATTCTCCCATTTTTGATTTGCTCAACGCAGGGTTTACAATATTTTGATTTCCAACTCTATACAGCATTAACTCTTCTAGAGAATTAAACATATCCCAAGTCACGACAGTAGATGTATTCTGATTAAGAGGTGCAATTTTTCTTCCTACTCCCCAATTGACCATTCCCATTTTACTCATGTTTGAGTTAAAGTGTTTTTTCCACAATGTTTTATTTTCAGAAATAAAGCCGTTTAAATTTTTTGGTCTTGCAAAATTGAATTGAATAACATTACCCAAACCTTTGGCAATACTCACTTCATCAATAAAAATATGCCTTGAATCCTTAGTCCATGTAAAATTTCCACTAAGTGCCTCAACCATATTTTGTTCCTCCTCAGTCAAAACGCTATTTGCATTATTCCACCAAGAATTTTTGTCGCTTAATAATGCAGAAATATTTGTATTAGATTGAACAAAAAGATAATTATATCGTTCCTCATCATCTATATTATCAGGTGTATATCTTTTTAAAAAAGCCCAAAAGGCAATATCACCTTTATCTACAGCATTTTGAGCAACTTTTGCCATGTATAATGATTGAACTTTTTCAAAAGCTTCTAAATCTCCTTCTACTCTAACGGCATGCATAGAAAAAGTTTGGTAAACTTGTGCATTTAAGGAAATAGATAACAGACAAATAAAAATAACTAGTTTTTTCATTTTAATTGATTTATG
>JAYPMN010000166.1:0-4335 GCA_038129925.1 Flavobacteriaceae bacterium | reverse complement strand
TGGGAGTAGTCAAACTATGTGGTCTTAGTCGGGAACCTCTACCCGCCATTGGTACAATAATTTTCATTTATTTAAAATTGTATGGTTTTCGGAAAACGATGAAACTGAGTTTTCTTCACATCCAGGTGTATATAAGTTATCTTTTGCCCGTACTTCCAAAACCTCCTTCCCCTCTGTCTGTTTCTGACAATTCTTGGGTAAGTTTCCAATCAATTTGCTCAAATTTTGTAACCACCAATTGGGCAATTCGCTCTCCAGGTTCAATCGTAAATGCCTCATTGGACAGATTAACCAATACTACTCCTATTTCTCCTCTGTAATCTGCGTCTATGGTGCCAGGAGCATTCAAAACTGTAATACCAAATTTTGCTGCTAAACCGCTTCTGGGTCTTACTTGAGCTTCATATCCTCCTGGAAGGGCTATTTTGAGGCCTGTGGGTATAATTCTCCGCTCTAGAGGGTGTAACGTAATTGCGGCTTCTAAAACAGCTTTTAGATCTACTCCAGCAGAAGCTTTTGTAGCGTAAGTAGGAAGGTCAAAATTACTTACATTTTGAACTGGAACAGTAATCATTTCAATATCTTTTGTTGGTTAAAAATACAAAAACTACCCAGGCCGATTATCCCCTTTTTTAAAATTGTTTCTTTGTTTTATTAACCAATATTAAGCTTCCAAAACTAAAGTCGAAATCCCTCTAAATAAGTTTTTTTAAGGCATTTATTTGGTCCTCTTCTTCGATGGTAGGATAATAAAAATAGGATGGTGCTTCAATTTCCTTGTGTTGATTAATTTAGATTTCAATAAAGTACTCCTCTACTTTTTTAAATCTTTTGTTTTGAGGACTGAGTATTTTGGCTTTGCCTCTGCACTGTATTCCTTTTTGTTTCCAAATGTCAATCCCACTCAAACAAACATTGGGGTTTTCTAAAATATTCATTACACTTTTTGGTGACGCAATATTGGTTATTATTAATTTATTTCTTCCTTTAAAAGAAATAACTCTTTTAGAGAAACATTAGGTTCTCCAAAATTATTGGTGGTTGCCAATCACAATAAAACGATCTGCTTTGATTGGATTTGTAGGTTCATAATTCAAAGGGGCTTGCATATAGTGTCTAATTTTCATCATATTTGAAATAGCGGACTCCATCCCATTTCGTTTAAAGAAATTTTCTTTATCCGCTAAAAAATCTTCAAAAGGGGTTTAGAAGGGAGCACGGAAAGCCATATGATTAGATACTTAAAAGTATAACCTTCAGGGTGTAGAGCCAATAAAGCAGTTAAAATTAACTTTTAAGAAAGAGAGCTTCGATTTTCCTAACTGTTGAGTGCTTCCGCTCCTCCAACAATTTCTAATATTTCATTCGTAATTGCAGCTTGTCTGGCTTTGTTATAAGTCAACTTAAGTTGGTCTCTAAGCTCAGTGGCGTTGTCAGTGGCTTTGTGCATGGCTGTCATACGCGCACCATGTTCACTAGCAAACGAGTCTCGAATTGCTTTATACAGTTGCATTTTTAAAGACTTAGGAAGTAGGTCATTTACAATTTCAGCCTTTGAGGGTTCAAAAATATAATCTGCACTGGCTGTTTTAACTTCAGTAGGAGAGGCCGCTATAGGAAGATAGGGTTCTACTTCTACAATTTGAGTAGCCGCATTTTTAAATCGGTTGTACACCAAAAAAACTTCGTCAATACTTGCCTCGGAAAATTGATCCATAATTTGCTGTGCCACCTTGCCCACGTTTTCGTAAGTTAAATTATCAAAAATAGCGTCGTGAACCGCCGTAATTTTACCCGTTTTATGTAATACTTCTGATCCTTTTTTCCCAACAGTAATCAATGAAACCTCCTGTTGAGCAAAGTCTTCGGTAATAAGCTGACGTGTTTTTTTAATGATATTGGCGTTGAATGCACCACATAGACCTCGGTTGGAAGTAATCGCTACAATCAATACTCTCTGTTTATAACGAACCTGAGTAAATGGATTCTGACTGTCTCCTTCGAGTGTACTACTCAGGTTTTGAATTAGTTCCGTCAAGGTGTTGGCATAAGGACGCATGGCGGTAATGGCATCTTGAGCTTTTTTCAATTTTGCAGCAGATACCATTTTCATGGCACTGGTAATCTGCATGGTGGAAGAAACTGATGCTATCCTATTCCTTATTTCCTTTAGGTTTGCCATGGCTTATGCGTGTTGCTTTGATGTTTCTTTTGCAACCGCATTTAGGACATCTAAAACTTCATCCGTTAGCTTTCCTGCTTTTAACTCAGCGAGTACCTTACCGTGTTTTTTGCGAAGCGTTTCGAGAAAGGATTGTTCAAACGCTTTTACGCTCTCAACGGGGACATCTCTTAATAGGTTTTTTGACCCAGCATAAATAATTGCAACTTGGTCTTCAACAGTAAACGGATCGTTTTGAGCTTGCTTTAAAATTTCGACGTTTCTCTTTCCTTTTTCAATAACATTTAAGGTTGCTGCATCAAGGTCAGAGCCAAATTTTGCAAAGGCCTCCAATTCGCGGAATTGAGCTTGATCTAATTTTAGTGTCCCCGAAACTTTCTTCATTGACTTGATCTGTGCAGAACCCCCAACTCGAGATACAGAAATTCCTACATTAATTGCAGGACGAACTCCTGAGTTAAATAAATCTGATTCCAAGAAAATTTGCCCGTCAGTAATGGATATTACATTGGTAGGAATATAAGCGGATACATCCCCTGCCTGGGTTTCTATTATGGGTAAAGCGGTAAGTGATCCTCCTCCTTTTACTTTATCTTTTAAAGAATTTGGAAGGTCGTTCATTTCTTTTGCAATGCTGTCATCGTCAATAACTTTTGCAGCTCGTTCTAACAAACGTGAATGTAAGTAAAATACATCTCCTGGATAAGCCTCACGTCCCGGAGGTCTTCTTAAAAGAAGCGATACCTCACGGTAAGCTACAGCTTGTTTTGATAAATCATCATAAATAATCAACGCTGGTCGCCCTGTGTCTCTAAAATACTCTCCAATTGCAGCACCCGCAAAAGGGGCGTATACTTGCATCGGGGCTGGGTCAGAAGCATTTGCTGCAACAATAGTGGTATATGCTAATGCCCCTTTATCCTCTAATGTTTTGGCAATCCCTGCCACTGTAGAGGCTTTTTGTCCAATAGCTACATACACACAATATACAGGTTCACCGGCATCGTAAAACTCTTTTTGATTTAAGATGGTATCAATACAAACGGTTGTTTTTCCTGTTTGACGATCCCCAATCACTAACTCTCGTTGACCTCGACCAACGGGTATCATGGCATCGATAGATTTAATTCCAGTCTGGAGAGGTTCATTCACCGGTTGGCGGAAAATAACTCCAGGAGCTTTTCGCTCTAGAGGCATTTCGAAAAGATCACCTTCTATTGCTCCTTTACCGTCTATAGCCTGTCCTAAGGTGTTTACCACTCGTCCAACTACTCCCTCACCCACATTAATAGAGGCAATTCGTTGAGTTCTCTTTACGGTATCTCCTTCTTTTACACCTTTGGATGCTCCTAAGAGTACAACCCCTACGTGATCCTCCTCTAAGTTTAGTACCATTCCTTCAAGGTTGTTGTCGAAAGAAACTAATTCTCCGTACTGTGCGTTGGAAAGCCCAAAAATACGAGCAATCCCATCTCCTACTTCCAATACAGTTCCTACCTCATCTAGGGTATTCGCTGAAGTGTAACCGGCGAGTTGTTTTTTTAATATTGCTGAAACTTCAGCGGGGTTTACGTCTGCCATGATCAATATGCTTTAGATCGAGTTCGTTTTTGTTAATGTAGTTTTGATTGAGTTCAGCTGATTGGAAACGCTAGCGTCGTGTTGCATGTCATCAATCTTAAGAATGTAACCACCTAAAATAGATGGATCAATCTTGTTTTCTAGAATTGCTTTTTTATCTGAAAGCTTTTTCGCTTCAATTAATATCTGTTGTTTCAATTCGGGGGTTAAAGCGATTGCTGTAGTTACTATTGCTTTGACCTCGCCTTTTTGAGCAGCAAATAATTCGATGTACTGCTCACAGGTACCTCCTAATAACTCCATTCTGTTGTTGTTTGCCAAAAGCGAAAAAAGCTCTTGTGTTTGCACACTCACATCGGGCAAAAGCTTGTTGAGAATTACTTTTTTCTTCTCCGCTGCCAACATTGGGTTTTCCATTACCGAGCTCAATTCCTCATTTTCTTTCATCAACGACGATAGTACCTGCATATCATCATACACTTTTTGTGACGAATTTGCCTCTTCAGCAAATGCTAAAGTTGCTTTGGCGTAACGAAGTGAAGCTCGAGTTGCTTTCATTATTTCAGATCAGA
>JAYPMN010000165.1:0-4369 GCA_038129925.1 Flavobacteriaceae bacterium | reverse complement strand
CGAAATCAAAAAATTGAACTAAAATTAAAAGAAGCACTTGCTGATTTAAAAATTGAGATCGATGCCAATCGGTTTGAGCAAGAACTGATTTTTTATCTTGAAAAATTTGACATTACCGAGGAAAAAGTTCGGTTGAAAAATCACTTAGACTACTTTAAAACAATCATGAAGAATAAGGAGCCCGTTGGAAAAAAATTGGGGTTTATCGCTCAAGAAATTGGTCGAGAAATCAATACGATTGGTTCAAAAGCAAATCATTCTGAGCTTCAAAAAATAGTTGTACAGATGAAAGATGAGCTGGAGAAAATTAAAGAACAATTGTTAAACGTATTGTAGTTGAAAACAGGAAAGCTCATTGTGTTTTCAGCACCTTCTGGAAGTGGTAAGACAACACTTGTACATTATCTTCTTTCTCAATCACTTCCTTTGGGGTTTTCTATTTCCGCAACTTCAAGAACCCCTCGATCTAATGAGCAAAATGGAGTAGATTATCACTTTTTGTCTGCTGAACAGTTTCAAACTAAAATTAAAGCTGATGAATTTTTAGAATATGAGGAGGTCTATGAAAAACTGTTTTATGGAACTCTTTACTCTGAAATACAACGGCTCTGGAAAAAAGAAAAACACATTCTTTTTGATATAGATGTCAAAGGGGGCATGACCATCAAACAAAAATACCCTTCAAATACACTTGCCGTTTTTGTTCAATCTCCTTCAATTGATATTTTGGAAGAGCGCCTTCGCTCAAGGGGAACCGATAGCAAAGAAAAAATTGAAGAACGGGTAAAAAAGGCAACTTTGGAAATGGAGTTTGCTTCTAAATTTGACTATATCCTTATCAACGACGACTTGGAATTTGCCAAAAAAGAGGCCTTACAAATTGTAAGTGATTTTATAGAATCCTAGAGGATTCCCTACCTTTATACTGTGAAAAAAGTTGGTCTGTATTTTGGCACCTTTAATCCGGTTCATAACGGACACCTCGCCTTGGGGAACTATTTTCTGCAACACAGTAGCTTGGACGAGGTTCGATTTATCGTGAGCCCCCAAAACCCTTTTAAAAAAAACCTTGAACTTGAAGCCGCACACCACAGATTGGAAATGGTTCGCATAGCGATAACTAAATTCTCAAATTTGACACTTTCTGATGTGGAATTTTCATTTCCACAACCCAGCTATACGATTACAACCTTAGAATATCTTTGTGAAAAAGAACCGGAGGTTAGTTTTGTACTTTTAATGGGTGCAGACAACTTGGCCTTTTTTGATCGGTGGAAAGAGCATCAAAAAATAGTGTCTGTTGTAGACCTATATGTATATCCTAGGGAACATAAAAATGAAATTCCAGCGCAGTATTTAGATCACCCCAACATCCATTTTGTCGATGCCCCTAAACTTAATTATACTGCTACGAGTATCAGAAAAATCATACGTCAAGGGAAGGATGTAAAATCCCTCCTGCCTTTATCAATAGTGGATTACATCGAGAACAATACGCTTTACCAGTAAATGTTATATTTTGAGTTTTTATTCTAATTAAAACTTAAAATTCATGCTAAGAATCAATAGAGACAGGGCTGTAGGTGGTGGTCTTTTTATAGGGCTGGGTGTTGGATTCTTTTTATTAACACTTCATGCGCTATATTTTGTAGGAAGTATATTTCTTGGATTAGGCCTTGGATTGCTCGTCAGTTTTATTGGATCAAGAAAAGAAGAAGCTAAAGGATCCTAAATCGACTACAAAAGGATTCGCTCCAATCGTTTTGTCAACGCCTCTCTACTCCAATTTTGAATGTCAGGAAAACGGTTTTTTAGTAAACCTTTTCCTTTAATTGCTTTTTCAACAAAACGTTGAATTTTATCCAGTTGATCTGCTTCAAACATGGCTGCCGCTGTACCTTGTTTTAAAAATTTTCCTGCTTCAGAATTGGGGTCTCCGATAGATAGAATGGGAATTGCTGTTGCAATATATTCCAATAGTTTTCCTGAAATCATATCCTTTTGAGCACCAATAAAAATAAAATTCAACAACAAATCAGCACTTTTCATCAATCGGATGGCCTCTTTATGAGGCAGATACCCGTAATGTTTAAGTTGAATATTTGGCAACTCCTCCTTAAATGCTTTAAGAATTTCTCCATGAATTTGACCTGCTAATGTCAGGCAAATGGAATGACTACTTTGAAGTTGTTTAAGAACCTGAATAAGCGTTTGATAATTTTGATTTTCGGTCAACAAACCCGTATATACCACATGAAATTCAGATAGCTGATCTCTACTAACAGACTTTATCAAGTCTTGATCATACCCATTGGGTATGGCATAATATTCTTGATGGGGTACAATCTTTTTAAGGTATTCGTGAAAATTTCCTCCTACTGTGGTCAGAACAGCATCAGCTTTTTTGAGGACAGCTTTCTCCTGGCTTCGATCTCTATTTACCGCCCAAAGCGTTCGATAGAGTTGCTTATTATAAAAAAGTGTAACCCAAGGATCTCTTAAGTCAACAATCCATTTTAGCCCAAATTTATCTTTCAGTTGAGTGCCTATCCAATGGGTTGAATGGGGAGGACCCGTAGTGACAACTCTTTGAATTCCTTCTTTTTGGATTAGATCCTCTGCCGCTTTAAGGGCATAAGGGCGCCATCCTTTTCGAGCATCAGGAATAAAAAAGTTTCCCCTAATAAAAGCCGCAAACTTCCCAAAAATACTTTTTGTTTGGATTGCACCTTGTGGGATTCCCGCCGTCTCAGAAGCTGAATTTATTCTAGAATACCAACGTAAAGGCTCTCGAGTTTGAGTTCGAATGGTTGGAATAAACGCTACCTCTTTCAGTAAACTTTTATCTACTACAGGGTAGGCTGCAACATTTTCATCTACTGTAAGTATATAGGGCTTCCATCCTGAGGATTTCAGATATTTTGCAAAATACATCCACCGCTGCACTCCAGAACCTCCAGAGGGAGGCCAGTAATAAGAAATAATTAAAAGTTTTTTTTGCTCCGCTTTCACCTTACTTTTTTGCCTTCCATAAAGGTACGGAAGAACAGGCTTCTCCGTAAAATAAACTTTTGGCAACGGATTGTAATCGCTGAATCAATTGTATATAGGCGTCTTCAGGAATAGAAGTATCTGAACATCCTTTGATCATTAAGGGTTTGTCTGCAAAAGGAGATAAATCAAGTTCTGCAATCATTTTAGCAAATAAATGCCGCTCAAGATCAGCTAAAGTTCCCATCACAATTTCTTTAGCATAGGGATGTAAATAACTGGTTAATAACAATGCTGCCCATGCTGGTATAATCGCCTCTGAGGAACAGTGAATTGCAACATGATGATCTTGATATTTTTCCCAATCCTCCTGCTTTAAAGCTTCTCTAAAGGGTTTTTCTCTAAGTAAAAATCCCTGCTCTAACCACTGTGCTAAGTCTATTAATGTCCTTTGACCCTCGGGGATCCATTCCTCTAGATCAATATTGATCAATGGACTTTTTGCAACCTTATTGACAATGGAAGAACTCATAGCCTACAGCATTCCCAATTCTAATTTAGCTTCTTCACTCATCAAGTCTTGAGTCCATGGGGGATCAAAAGTAATCTCAACCTCAGCACTCTTCACCTCGTCTAAAGATTTTACTTTCTCCTCGACTTCCATAGGAAGGGATTCAGCAACTGGACAATTAGGTGTGGTCAATGTCATCAAAATTTTGACGTCTGAATCTTCATTTACAAACACATCGTAAATCAAGCCTAGTTCATATATATCAACAGGGATTTCTGGATCGTAAATTGTTTTTAAAACATTGACAATTTTTTCTCCTAAGGCCCCGGTATCTAATGTATCTGACATTTGTTCTAATTCAGTTGAGTTTGATAAGCCACTGCGTACATTTTAATCTGTTTAATCATTGAAACTAAACCGTTTGCTCGAGTGGGTGATAAATGTTCTTTTAATCCAATTTTATCAATAAAATCGGTATCTGCTTCCAAAATTGCTTTGGGGTGTTGATTTGAAAATACACGAATTAAAATGGCAATAATTCCTTTGGTAATGATTGCATCACTATCTGCGGTAAATACCAATTGGTCTTTTTCCAAAGCAGCATGGACCCAAACTTTACTTTGACATCCTTTAATAATATTGTCTTCTGTTTTAAACTCCTCTGCAATCAAAGGAAGTGATTTTCCGAGATCAATCATATGCTCGTAGCGTTGCATCCAGTCTTCAAATAAGGAAAACTCTTCTATCACCTCTTGTTGTTTCTCCGCTATACTTTCCATATTTAAATGTATTAATTTATTGCAACATGCTTATTGCTTTCTTCAGCCCTTCAACCATTCGATCGATTTCATCTTTGGTATTGTAAAA
>JAYPMN010000164.1:0-4387 GCA_038129925.1 Flavobacteriaceae bacterium | reverse complement strand
TTTGGAATAAATTTTAGTGCGCAAAATTACATTTTTTTATTCCCTTGAACAAGTTTAAAATAATTGCTTTTATTTTTATCGATGAGTTTCATTGATTTTGCTCAAAGCCAAAAAACATTACTACGCTATACTGCAATCTAAACTTTAGGCCCTCGTTAACATGGTTGTGCGTGTGTATGTTTTTGGCGGAATAACTGGGGGTTATTTATTCCTCTCTTTTTTTCAGGACCCATTACTACTGCTGATAAAAATTATTTTCCCTGCATTTAACAAATATTCATTGAAACACCTCTAGAGTCAGAAATTAAATTATATTTGCAGCCTAGAATTAATAACCCGAGGGTCGAGTATCCTCACAATTAATGTGATATGCCAGTAAAAATAAGACTACAAAGGCACGGTAAAAAAGGAAAACCTTTTTATTGGATCGTTGCCGCTGATGCCCGTTCAAAAAGAGACGGCCGTTATCTCGAAAAATTAGGAACGTACAACCCCAACACCAACCCAGCCACAGTCGATGTCAAATTAGATAATGCTGTAAATTGGTTAGAAAAAGGGGCACAACCCACAGATACGGCCAGAACTCTACTTTCTTACCGAGGTGTGATGCTAAAACATCACCTTAATGGAGGAATTCGAAAAGGCGCTTTGAGCCAAGAAGAAGCCGATAAAAAATTTGCGGCTTGGTTAGAAGAAAAAGAAGCTAAAATTCAAGCCAAAAAAGATGGTCTTTCTAAAAGCGAAAGTGAGTTAAAAGCCAAACGATTAGCTGACGAAAAAGCAGTAAGCGACAAGCGATTAGCTGATGCAGCAGCTGCAGAAGCTGAGGCTGAGGCTGCGGCAGGAGAAGTCGCTGCCGAATCCACTGAAGCGGCTGAGGGAGCTACAACTGAAGTTATTGAAGCCCCGGCTGAAGAAGCAACAACAGTAAAAGAAGCTGTTCCTGAAAAAGCTGAGCAAGAGGCTAAGGAAAGTGAAGCTGATGTAGAGCCTGAAGCTTCCGCTGAGCAAACCGAAGCTTCCGAAGAGAAAGAAGAGTAAACTCTTTTCTAGTCAACGATGCAAAAGCAAGATTGCTTTTATCTAGGTACAGTCGTTGGAAAATACAGTTTTAAAGGGGAGATACTAGTTAAAGTAGACAGCGATAAGCCAGAAGACTATACAAAATTGGAATCAATCTTTGTGGAATTATCCACAGGTTTGGTTCCTTTTTTTATAAAAAAATGTCAATTACACAAATCGGAACTTCTAAGAATAGATTTTGAAGAAATCTCAAACGAACAAGAGGCAAATGCCCTAATCAATAAAAATCTCTATTTACCTTTAGACTTATTGCCTCCACTAGAGGGAAACAAATTTTATTACCACGAAATCATTGGGTTTACAGTAAATGCTGAATCTGAAGAAATTGGGCAGATTACTGCCGTTCTCGAGCAAGGTCCTCAGGCTTTATTTCAAGTAGAGACTACTGACAAAAAAATACATCTTATCCCAATACATGATGATTTTATTCTTGAGGTAGATCGTAAAAGAAATTTGATTCAGGTTCAGCTTCCAGAGGGGCTTTTAGATTTATAAATTTAAAAATAGAGAACTAAACCAAAGGTGGGAAGCGGTGAACTGTTTCCATCGTTTAAGGAAACTTCGACCAAGCTTTTTGGACTAATTAACTCTCCCTCGGCGGTACGATTTAATCCGTATTCAGGAGGTGTAGGATTAGGTTGAGCTAAGAAATTTTGCACCTCAAAATAGAAGTTAAAAGAGAGTGACTTAAAATTCCATTTTTTATCAATTCTGATATCTGCCAAATTGAAACTGTTGAGTTTGACATCACCCAAACGATCATAATCCAATACGAGTTCAGGATAAGAATTTATACTGGCTGATATATCTACGGGTACGTAAGGATTCTTTCCTGCAAATCGCCATCTAGCACTGAGTTCCCAATTGCGTTTTAATTTATATCCTCCTGAAAAAGAAATAAGGTGTCGACTATCCCACACTGAGGGTCTCAATATGCCATCAGCGCCTGTAAATTCACTGGAAAAGTAAGTATATGCAAAAATTCCATAAAAATTATTGGATAGTTTTTGTTGGAATAAGAGTTCTACCCCTGAACTTTGACCTTCCCCATCAGACATAATAGCCTCATTTCCAAGTACTTCAAAACCACCCCCTTTGTTTGCCAAAGAAACACCATCAATTACGGAGACGGGATAGTTGGCGTAATTTTTTCTAAACGCTTCAACAGTAAAACGCGATGCAGGGGTTAGATTGTATTCCAGACCGGCAACCAAATGATCACTACGTGTATACGCTGCGTCTTGATTTACAAAAGCTCCTGTTTGGTTTTGAAAACCCAGCATGGTATAGGTTGGTATTTTAAAATAGCGCCCAATTGAGGCATTGAATTTCCATCGCTGACTCTTCGTTAAGTCATAAGAAATTGCAGCTCGAGGTGATATATTATTCAATAGGTTAGAACCCGTTGAGAAACCATCAGCATCTGAACGTACACCCCAAGAAAAATCTAAACGATCTTTTAAAAAAGAACGGGATGCTTTGAAGAACAAGCCATATTTGGCAAAGTTAAGATTGGTTTTGTAAGCAATGTCATAATAAATAAAACGAGTATTGTTTTGATAAGTTGAATTTTGAAGATTAAATCCCATTGACCATTTCCAATTTTCTGTAAACTGAGTTGCTTGAAAACGAAGTTTTGTCTCCCATTCAAAAGAATCGTTTTGAAATATGGTTCCTGTTTTGGTAGTATTGTCTTCATAACGTGCAAAGATATTTTCGAGTCTGTTGCTACTCACCACGGTATTCATAAAACCATTTCCATTTTTATAGTTACGCTTCCATGATAATCCTACTGTTGTACTTCTCTGATCAATTATGGGTACCTGTTCTAGGTCCGCTTGTTGTCCTGCATCAAACTCGTCTGGAGCTTTGACTGAAAAATCGTCAATGGCTCCTATACCGATAAAAGTAAGCGAATTATATGCATCAATTTCATGTTTGATTTTCCATTGATAATCCCAATAATCTGGTCGTATAGGAAGTCCTATGAGTTCAAACAAAAACTGTAAATAACTTCTTCGAACAGAAAGAAGGAAGTTTGTTTTTGATGGTTCCTCTGTATTCTTTCTGAAAAGTGGACCTTCCAAAGTAAGTGCTGTTTCACTTGCGCCCACCCGGAAGTTTCCTCCGAATTTATTGACATCACCTTCACGTTGTTCAAAAGACAAAACACCTGAAAGCGGATTGTCATATTCTGCTCCAAAAGAAGAACTCGCCAAGGTGACTTCACGGATAAAAGATACATTAACCATTCCGACAGGACCTCCTGCACTTCCCTGAGTACTAAAGTGATTGATGTTTGGAATCTCAATACCGTCCAAGTAATAAACCGTTTCATTGGGTGCTCCACCACGAATGATGATATCATTTCGAAAACCTCCAATTGAAGGTGAAATGCCGGGCATACTTTGAACCACCTTTGTAATGTCATTATTCCCCCCAGGATAGGTTTCAATCTCTACAGCAGAAAAAGTCTGGGTAGATAAAGGAGTCTCGCTACTTGTTTTAAATGGACTCTGAATCAAAACAACCTCATCTAAATCTTCAGCAGTTTCCTCTAATTCAAAAAAGAGCGGAATATTCCCGACGGACTTAACGATCACATTAAATAAGGTTTGTGTTTCATATCCTAAATAACTAACCTCAATATTATAGGTCTGGGTTGGTATGTCTTCAATAGTAAAGTATCCTCCTTTACCAGAAACAACACCAATATTTGTCCCTACGACAACTACGGTAGCACCTTCAAGAGGAAATTCATTTTGTGCATCGACAATACGGCCGTTTAAAGTACCCGTATTTTGTGAAGACACTACAATTGAAACAAAAAACAGTAAAGAAGTAAATATATTTTGCATACTCCAAAATTACATTAATTTATAATTCTAACTTAAATATTGTTTAATTATTTTGTATTATATTTAAACAAATATTGTAATGAACCAACGAACCGAAGAAACTTTTTAAAAACAGCCTGTAAGCCAATTGTTTTGGCAACACTAGGAATTCCATTAATCGAAGCCTGTTCTGCGGAAGATGATTCCTCTAATACTGACATACGCAATAATAATCAACCCGTACAGAATTCAGGTAGAAATCAACTTGAAATTAATTTGGATGATGATAGATTCAAAGACTTAAAACAGATTGGTGGCTGGTTAAACTTCACAGCTGAGAACATACTTCTTGTTAGAATAAGTGATGAAGAAATTAGAGTTTTTGATAATGCATGTCCTCATCAAGGTGCACGAAATCTTTGGTCATTTGATGGTAGTAATTTTACTTGCAGTAATCACAATAATTC
>JAYPMN010000163.1:0-4404 GCA_038129925.1 Flavobacteriaceae bacterium | reverse complement strand
CCTCACGTCTACCGAGTAAACTACACTCACGGCTAAGAACTGCGAGGCGATAATCCTCTAAGACTTTTTCTTTAAAATCCTTGAAGCTTATTTTAAGCTCATTCCCTTCGTTCTGTAAAATCATATGGTGCCGCAAAAATACGAAAAAAAAGTGTTCTTTAAAGTAGGGGATAGAGTAAGTACTTTAAAACCATTTACGGGTAAACAAACTGCTGAGTGTGCTGAGTCGGGGAGTAAAAACAAAACGAATAGTGGTGGAATAGCGCGCTTGTGTAGGCTCAAATCCATTGGAGGAATACAGCGGAAAAAATATTTCAAAATAATCAGGCACTAAACTGAATTTAAACCCTGAATCAAAATATGTCTTCGCTGATCGATTGCGATTTTTGAGAATTCCTACATCTCCATAAAATTCAATCCATTTCCATATTCCGACAGAAGCATTGATAGAGACCATATAATCATTGGCAGAGGAATCGTCAAAAAAAGCTTTAAATCCACCTTCAGCAGGGACAAATTGCTGACTCCAAATCCCAGTATCTTCAGATCTTCCCAAATAGTCGTATCGAAATAAATAGTCTGTTGCTCGGTTCAGATTAAAGTCAAAGTAATTTCCATCGTTTGCCGAAATATTGTTCCAAAGAAACTTGCCTGCAAAGAATCGAACGGCAAATTGACGTCCACTTGGAAATAGCTTTCTGTAGTTTGTACTAAAATAAACTTTCCCAAATTTATTTGAAATTTCGAGATTTGAATTGGTCGCAAAAACATTTACGGCATCCGAATTATTGTAACGATGAAGTATGTTGAGTATGCTGTAGTCGGGAGATACTCGGATATTAGGATCTCTATCGCGAAATACATTAAACCAAGAAAAATTCAATAACTGACGCTTATTCGAACGCAAATCATAAGGCCTGAAATACATGGAGAAAGAAGGCTGAATGGAGGTATATCTCAAATTTGTATTGTAGTGGTAACTTTTACCCGTTAAAAACACTTGGTTTAAGTAGTTTTTACTTTTGTGGTTGATGAATCGATAACGGGTTCTAAAAAAACCTACCATAGATTGTTCTTTGAACGAATATTGAGGGTGTAAATCAATTTCAAAGGGTTGATTTTTGACTCGAGTATTGTAAATTCGCATTCCTGCAGTAAAGCCGTCATAGGCATTAAAGTCTGAAATGGGATGATAAAACAGTTGATTTCTTTTGAGGTTTTCGCTATCGCCGTAAAAAGTCAGCTGCAATGGCTTAAACCTTGAGTTTGATTTTAAATACTTCCAATTATTTGGCCTGTCTTTTTCCGGAAGAAAACGGTTGGAGTTTATGGCAACAAAATCGGCGTCTAAAGTTCTTAATTCAATAATTGTATCACGACCTGAATGTTCAATCCACTTTTCTGAAATAAGCTGATCGTCTTTAATTAAATCCAATTTAAACGGCACCGGCTTCGAATTTTTTTCACTTATGGTGAGGCGAATAGACTCTTGACCTTTAATCAATCTTTTAATAGAAAGATCATATGCTTCTCTATCGGTTAAATAGGTGACGAAAAACCATTCGGTTTCTTTATCTGTCTTTTCAGCGAGGATATTTTTCAACGACACCCTCCCTCTAGACTCCGAAAAGGATTTAATGCTTTTTGCCAGTAAATCATCTCCAAGATAGTTCCCCAAATAATATAATCCAGCCCCCACATGATAAGGTATGGCATACAGCTCGTTTATTTTGGTAAGTCGCTCTTTTCCTAGCGTGTCTTGTTGTTGCCTGTTTCCATGTTCACCAAATTCTGCAATAAATGAAAAACTTTCGTTAAAACCAATATTGGCAGCACTGTATGAATTAAAGGGTCGCATTCCTAGAATCTTAAACCGGTAAAGATCCCCGAGAAACTTACTGCCAGAATAAAACTTTTCCACATACTGCATCATCACATAGGTCTGTATTCCCCCTGTTATCCAATGCTCTTTACGAATATTAATATCAAACAATTCGTTTAAATAGGTGGCCAAATAGGCTTTCATGAATTTAGTTTCGTAAATAAATTCATCAGGAAAAGGGTTGAGAAAAGCGAGTTGACCAACTCCGAAAATAGGATTTTTGATGTAGTCTTTTCTTAAGACGAGTAATTTTTTATTAGAAAGTGTATCTAAAATACGCTTGGTAAAAGTATCAATCCTACGGACAGAGCTTTCAATATCAACCTCATCGTTTTTACCGGGAAGCAAATCCGTGATTATTGTAAAATTTGGACTTATTTCGACAGTTTGGAAGCTGTCTGTCAAGTCAAAAACAAACTCTGCACTGCTAATATCCTCATCGATGAAACGGGAGGACTTTAGGGTGCCGTCAGGGCTTATATCGGTATTTATTTCATTTAAATTACTCAGCAAATCAAAGGCAGCAGGATAGCTCCATTGAAAACTGTAATCACTTGGTAAACTGCTGTAATCCCTAAATCCTAGATTACTGTTTAAAAGCCACTCGTCATTGTAGCGTGGCGCAACAGTAACAAACAAATCACGGAGCAGTACCCCTTTATCTGAATTAATCCCAACCCCTGTAAATTTATCATCAGGTATTTTAACAACATAATTTAAATTGATCTTAATTTGTTCACCAGAATCCAATCGATTAACCAAGTTAATTTTTATGATGTCCAACTGATCCTCAGATCGCGACCAACTGGAAAAGCGTTCTGTATACAGCGTATCCATTTGAGTATAGCCCAATTTACTGTTTGCACTGATGTAAAAACTTCGATTGAATTCATTGGCTAAATGTTTGGCGAGTGGGGCAGGTGCTCCTTGATAAGAATTCGCCCAATCATAGAGGTAAAGTGTATTAAGAGATTCGTCACTGGTATTGGTGTATTCTATCGTTTGTGAAACAGTTATCAGTTCCTCTTCAATATTTAAGGCTACATCAAATGTGTATTTTGTTTGACCCCAAGCCATGCTTGACGAGCAAAACAAAAAAACCAATAGCATGTATAAATTAGCCCCCTTACGCATTTAGAAATTCGGTTTGTAATTGTCTTTAATATAGAATCGGTTTAAACAATCCATGACTTCATCTTTAGTATTTACTAATTCAATTAACTCTAAATCCTCGGGGCTGATATTTTTTTCTTTGAGTACCGTTTCTTTAATCCAATCTATCAATCCACTCCAATAGTGTCTTCCCACAAGGATGATAGGGAATTTACTGACCTTATCGGTCTGAATTAGAGTATACGCTTCAAAAAGTTCGTCTAGTGTCCCCACGCCACCTGGCATAACCACAAAACCTTGAGCATATTTAACAAACATTACTTTGCGAACAAAAAAATACTGAAAATTAATAAGCTTATCCTGATCAATATAAGGATTACTTTGTTGTTCAAAAGGCAATTCAATATTCAGACCAACAGAAGTCCCTCCTGCTTTTTGAGCTCCTTTGTTTGCGGCCTCCATAATCCCTGGTCCACCACCGCTTATGATACCGTATCCTGACAAAGCTATAGCTTCCGCAATATCAATGGTTAATTGATAATTTGAATCTCTTTCTTGGGTTCTTGCAGACCCAAAAATGGAAATACACGGACCAATGGCACTAAGAGTTTCGTAGCCTTCTACAAATTCGCTCATGATTTTAAATAGTGCCCAGGAGTCGTTTGATTTTACTTCACTCCAGTTTTTTACTTGATTTTTTTTCATGAGATTACGGGCTTTAATTGTTCTTCTAATTCTTTAGCTAGGAATCGAGCAGTATGACTTCCTTTGATTTTCACCAGCTCTTCAGGTGTTCCACTAAAAAGTAATTCACCTCCTTTTCGCCCTCCTTCTGGGCCAATGTCGATTACATGATCTACTTGCTTGATGACATCCAAATTGTGTTCAATAATCAGCACTGTATTTCCTTTGTTTACCAACCGATTTAGCACGTCCAATAGCACTCGAATATCTTCAAAGTGTAATCCTGTAGTAGGTTCATCTAAGATATAAAAGGTTTTTCCAGTATCTTTTTTAGAAAGCTCACTGGCTAATTTAATTCTTTGGGCTTCTCCTCCAGATAGGGTAGTGGAGGACTGGCCTAAAGTAATATAACCCAGACCAACATCTTGAATCATTTTTAGTTTACGGTATATCTTAGGGAGGGCGTCAAAAAAAACACAAGCCTCATTTATAGACATATTAAGCACGTCTGATATCGATTTCCCTTTGTATCGTATTTCTAATGTTTCCCGATTAAATCTTCTCCCTTGACAGCTTTCACATTCTACGTATACATCGGGTAAAAAATTCATTTCGATGACTTTCATACCACCCCCTTGGCAAGTTTCACATCTGCCACCGACCACATTAAAACTAAATCGTCCCGGTTTATAACCTCGTATTTGAGCTTCAGGGGTAAGGGTAAA
>JAYPMN010000162.1:0-4408 GCA_038129925.1 Flavobacteriaceae bacterium | reverse complement strand
TCTCCGAACAACAATATTTTTGCAAAAAATAGGGGTCCTTTCATGTACTTTTTTTTCCTTTTCTTTTACAGCAAAACATCAACTGTTTAACCATTTCAAAGTTACACTTTTTTCGCTCCTGTGCCAACTTCATCAAATAGGTATTGACCTTGCACACAATATGCTGCTAAATCTGCTTTTATAAAAGTGCCAACCGCTTCACTATTCTGTTTAGGATAAAGCAAGTGAATATTAGCACCTGCATCCAATGTAAAACACAATGGAATTTGAGTTTCTTTTCTGTATTCCCATACCTTTTGGATAATCCCTAAGGTATTGGGCTGCATAAGAATAAAATAAGGATTTGAAGTCATCATCATAGCGTGTAATGACAAAGCCTCTGTTTCAACTATTCGCATAAATCCATCTAAATCACCCGACTTCATAATAGGAACTAAATCAGCCAAATTATGCCTTGCTTGGATAAATCGCTGTGCTGCAAAAGGATGATTGTGCATCAGCTGGTGTCCTTGGGTACTGGAGACTGCCTTTGTGCCCTTGTCCACCAAAAGTATGGTGTCTTGATAACTGCTAAATATAGGGTTTAAGTCAGCTCCAAAGGGGGTTGCATAAAGGTCACTGCCTGATTTTTGAATACTGTTTTTCCCCCAAAGGGTTACAGGTCCTTCAACACTACGAGCAGCACTTCCCGAACCGAGACGGGCTAGAAAAGAAGTTTTTTTACAGAAATCTACCGCTGAAGTTTCAGGAATTAATTTACGTTCCATATCCATCAAACACAAACTTAAAGCCGCCATGGCAGAAGCAGAAGAAGCTATTCCACTTGAATGGGGAAAAGAATTTTGACTGCTTATCCTCAGGGTGTAGGAATTTAACCATGGAATGAAAGTCTTGATCCGATCAAAAAAAGAATTCAATTTTGGGTTAAAATCAGCTTTTAATGTACCCTCAAAATAAAATTCAAATTCAAAAATTCCTTGGCTGTTTGGACTAAAAACAACTTCAGTCGTCGTCACACTTGAAGAAAGTGTAAAACTTAAAGAAGGGTTTTTGGGAAGCTGAGGTTCTGTTTTTCCCCAGTATTTTACCAAAGCAATATTGCTAGGTGCTTGCCACTTGGTGGTAAAGGATACTGGAACTTGATCGGCTGAGGAAATAAAAGATGAATTCACCATACTGAACAAAGATACAGCTTCATCGGCAATCTTCTGATTTGGCTGATCATAAATAGTATATTTCTATTAGTTTTACATTTATGAAGAATCGAAGGTTTTCCTATTTTATTTCCATAGCTGTGGGCATAGGTATTTCAATTGCTGTTGGTTTCCTTTCGAGCTTGGTTACCCGACAAGCCATCCCCGAATGGTATGCCGGATTGGAAAAACCCTTTTTCTCCCCACCCAATTGGTTGTTTGCTCCTGTATGGACGTTGCTTTATTGCATGATGGGTTGGGCAGTAGGTTCGGTATGGCATTACGGACGAAGACATATTTGGGGAAAAACCGCACTCTATCATTTTGGAGCACAATTAATTTTTAATGGATTATGGTCCTTGGTGTTTTTTGGCTTAAAAAGTCCACTTTTAGGAATGCTCGTCATCATCACACTTCTGATTCTTATTGAAAGAACTATTTATTGGTTTCGTTTGGTCGATAAAAAAGCTGCAATTTTACTCTACCCCTATTTGGCTTGGGTGAGTTTTGCTACTCTTTTAAACGGAGCCATACTTTATTTAAACTGAAAAGAAAATTATTTTTTAGGAACGCGCTCTGGAAAATCAGTAATGATTCCATCTACTCCTAGATCAATTAAAGAAGTGATATCTTCAGGTTGATTTACCGTCCACGGGAAAAGTTGCAGGCTCGCATCTTTTATTTTTGTAACATTCTCCTTGTTCAGCAATTTAAAGTTTGGATTAATGGCTACGGCATTAAGGGTCTTTGCCACTGGTATCGCATCCAAAGGGTCATCTTCAGTTAGAACAGCTATTGGTACTTCAGTATTCACCTTGTAAAACAGCCTTAGCTCCTCCCAATTAAAGCTGGAAATTAAAATTTTGTCGAACGACCAAATTCCTTTTTTAAAATAATCTTGAAGAAGCGCATTTGTCAATAAGGCTGTTTGCGCCCCTTTGAGTTCAATATTTAATATTACCCTACCGTCAATTAAATTCATAACTTCTTCCAGGGTCGGAATGGTAAATCCATTGAGTACTTCTATATTTCGAATTGAGTCCAATTCCAACTGCTCAATATAGCCTGTTGCATTGGTAAGTTTTTCTAGAGTTTGGTCGTGAAAGACGACTAATTCTCCACTGGCACATCGAAACACATCTATTTCGATCCCGTCTACTCCCAATTCTAATGCTTTATCAATAGAGGGTAGCGTATTTTCAGCCAAATGCCCTTTTGCCCCTCTATGCCCAATTACCAGTGTGTTTTTTGTAGGAGTACACGAATTAAAAATCAGTCCCATTGCAAATAGTATTAAAGCTTGTCTCATTTTACTCAACTTTACTCCTTGATTAAAATCCAAAATTCCCAAGGCTTCATATCGTATTGATAAGAGGATGAAAGTTTTTTAGTTTTAAAATCCTGATACCGTTTAAAAACGCCGTCATAGGGCATGGTAAATTGGGCGTATTCTTTACTCAAATTCGCCATTACAACCAAGGTATCCCCTTCTTTCCCTCTTTCAAAAGCAAAGACTTGATTGTCTTTTGAGGTAGGGAGTCTTTGAAAAGAGCCAGCTGCTACGCCACTTTCTAATGCTGAAAAATTATTTTTAAGGGCTCCCAACTGAGTCAAGAGCTCCATGGTTTTTCCCTTAGTTTTGGGAAAACTGTCTTTCTCAAAAAAGCGGAGTCGTTTATTGAGGTCGTACTCTTGTCCAGAGTAAATAAGGGGCATCCCTGGTGTAGTATAATTCATCGCCATAAAAGCATGAGCTGCACTTCCATAACTTTCTTCTACAGTGCCATTCCATGAATTTTCATCGTGATTCGACACAAAATTGACCACAATATTTTCAGAACCATAACGTCTTAAAGTACGGTCAATATGAAGGGAATAATCCATTGCATTACTTTTAGACTGAGCTACCTCTTTTGATAAATGATGTCCTGGCCAATCATAAGAGGCGTCAAACTTGCTGACTAACCCCAATCCACCTGGGTGGTAAATATCGGTTTCTGCCAGAAGGAACACCGGTTTGATCGCTTTTAAAGCTTCAAAAGTTTTATCGTAAAATTCTTGAGGTACGGCATAGGCTTGATCGATTCTGTAACCGTCAATATTGACCTCTTCAACCCAATAGATCATCGCTTGCCTCATGGCTTCACGCATTTCCATATTGTCGTAATTTAAATCGGCAACATCAGTCCATCCAAAAGACTTTCCTGTTCGAAAGTCTATAGGATCAATGATCTCTCCTCTTCTGTTTTTAAGGTAAAAATCACTATGCTCTTTTATCCAAATATGATCCCAACCTGTATGCCCTGGAACCCAATCTAAAATAACATACATTCCAAGCGAATGGGCTTTGTTGACTAGCACTTTAAAATCGTCAAGGGTTCCAAATTCTGGGTTGACCTTGGTATAATCTGATACTGCATAATAGCTCCCTAGAGGGCCTTTACTTTTAGTAGTAGATATGGGATTAATGGGCATAAACCATATGATTTTTACACCCATTTTTTTCAGTACTGGTAAGTCCTCTGCAAAGGCATTAAAGCTTCCTTCGTTAGAATATTGACGAATGTTAGCTTCATAAAGTACGGCCTTGGAGACAAGCTCTTCACTGATCGGCTGATAAGGAGTGACTTCTGGTGTGGACTTAACTTCTGGCTTTCTTGCTTCCTCTAGCTGCTCTTGGCATGACCAGATAATAAGGCTTAAGATTAAAATACGTATGAGTTTCATAAGCTTAGTTCAAAGATTAAAGTTGTTTCTGCAGCTACCTCCAAAACTTTAGGCAGACTGAATGATTTTCCTGAAATTACGTCTACTGCCTGAGTATTCCCTGCGATTCCCTCGCTATAGCGACTCAATTGAAGGTTTTGATTTTCCAAATTATTATTCACCACTACCATAACACGTTTTTCTTCAGTATATCTAAAATAAACATAAACATCTTCATGAGGGATATAATGTAGGGTTTTTCCAAAGTGAACAGCTGAATTGGTTTTTCTCCACTGGATCAATTTTTTTGAAAAATCAAAATATTGATTTTGTTTAGGAGTTCTCCCCTCTTGGTTAAAGGCAGTTTGCTCATCACTGGGCCAGCCTCCAGGAAAATCCCTTCGAATATCTCCATCACCTACTTCTTTTTTTCCCGTCATTCCGATTTCTGAGCCGTAGTAAATTTGTGGAATTCCTCTAAGGGTCATCAATACACTGAGCATTTGTTT
>JAYPMN010000161.1:0-4421 GCA_038129925.1 Flavobacteriaceae bacterium | reverse complement strand
GCTCCGAGATAATCCGGTTGTATGGGCAAATGTCTGCTGAATCGCCTATCTACTAAAACCAATAGCTCAATTGATTTTGGTCTTCCATAAGTATCAATTGCGGTTAACGCTGATCTTATGCTCCGTCCAGTAAACAGTACGTCATCTATCAAAACTACATCTTTCCCCTCTACATATTGATTCATAATTGTAGCGTTAGCATTGAGCGGGCGCTCGCTACGTCTAAAATCATCTCGGAAAAAAGTAGTGTCTAGTTTACCTATTTTAGGATGGTCAATACCTGATTTAATTAACAATTCAACTAAGCGGTCAAGTAATAAAGTTCCTCTGGGTTGCAATCCAACCAGTACAGCATTTGAAAAATCACCGTGTCGTTCTATCAGTTGATAACAAAGCCGGTTTAGAATGATGTTAATCTTTTTATCGCTAAGTAGCACTTTTGGCTTCATCTTATGAATAATTGTACAAAAATAGGTGTTTCTCCACGATAAAAAAAACCCTCCAAAAGGAGGGTTTTAATTCATTAAGCAAAAAAACAAATTTAATTATTCGTTATCCATTTGCTCTTTTAGATTCGCTAAAGCGTCTAAATCTCCAAGAGTTGCTTTATCTGCATTAGAAGCTGCTACCTTTTTAGCAGCACGCTTTACATTTTTCATCTCCTGATCTCTAAAGGTTACTGTATGAGAAGCCACAACTCTTTTGAATTCTTTCGAGAATTCAATGATTTTAAATTCTGCTTCTTCTCCTTTTTTAAGTTTATTCCCGTCTTCTTTTTCTAAATGACGCGAAGGAACAAATGCAACAATATCATTATTAAAATGAATGGTAGCACCTTTGTCGACGATTTCAGTAATTGCAACTGTGTGAGTTGAATCGACTGCAAACTCTTTTTCGTATTTATCCCAAGGATTATCCATGGTTTGTTTGTGTCCTAAACTCAGTTTACGACCTTCCACATCCAATTCAAGAACAATTATATCAATTTTATCTCCTAGGGTTAAAACCTCAGAAGGATGTTTTACTTTCTTTGTCCAAGATAGATCAGAAATATAAACCAAACCGTCAATACCTTCTTCTAGTTCAATAAAGACTCCGAAGTTGGTAAAATTCCTTACCAGTCCAGAATGTTTAGAACCAATTGGGTACTTTGAGGTAATGTCTGTCCATGGATCTGGTGTAATCTGCTTGATCCCGAGAGACATTTTTCTAGATTCACGATCCAAGGTTAAAATCACTGCTTCAACTTCATCGCCTACATTGACAAAATCTTGCGCAGATCTTAAATGTGTTGACCAAGACATTTCAGATACATGTATCAATCCTTCAACACCCTCCTCAATTTCAACAAAAGCACCATAATCAGCGATTACAACAACTTTTCCTCTAACCTTATCTCCTTCTTTAAGAGTTTCAGAAAGTTGATCCCATGGGTGAGAACTCAATTGTTTAAGACCCAGTTGAATTCTTGATTTGTTGTCATCAAAGTCAAGTATTACAACATTTAACTTTTGATCCAATTCTAGAATCTCGCTTGGGTGATTAATACGGCTCCATGAAAGGTCGGTAATATGGATTAATCCATCTACCCCTCCAAGATCGATAAATACTCCGTAGGAAGTGATGTTTTTAACAGTTCCCTCGAGCACTTGACCCTTTTCAAGCTGACCAATAATTTCTTTTTTCTGCTCTTCAATATCAGCTTCAATCAATGCTTTGTGAGAAACTACAACATTTTTAAATTCATGGTTGATTTTAACCACTTTGAATTCCATTGTTTTGTTTACGTATTGGTCGTAGTCACGAATTGGTTTAACATCAATTTGAGAACCTGGTAAAAAGGCTTCAATTCCTAATACATCGACTATCATTCCACCTTTAGTTCTACACTTTACAAACCCACTAACGATTTCTCCGTTATCATGGGCATTGTTTACACGATCCCAAGCTTTAATAATACGTGCTTTTCTGTGAGATAAAACCAGCTGACCAGTTCTGTCCTCTCTCATGTCAACGATTACCTCAACCTTATCACCTACTTTTAAATCGGGATTATAACGGAATTCGTTAAGAGAGATTACCCCTTCAGACTTGGCGTTGATGTCAATGATCGCCTCACGGTCGGTCATGTAAACAACCTCTCCTTCGATGACATCATCATCTGCAGTATCTACAAAGTTATCTTTAACTAATTTTTCAAATTCATCCAATTGTTTGTCTTCAATAACATCAATACCTTCTTGGTAATTGTGCCAGTTAAAGCTGGATAAAAATTCAGCCTGAGCTGCTGCTGTATCTTGTGTAAAAGGCTTGTTATCATCCTTTATTGCTACATCTTCAGTAGTATCTGTAACTTGAGTTTCAGCTACCAGCTCTGTTGTTTCTATAGTTACTTCTTCTTTTGGAGCTTCTGCTTTTTCCTTCTTAGGAGCTGCTTTTTTAGGAGCGGCTTTTTTGGTAGCTGTCTTTTTTGCAGCTTCCTTTTTTGGAGCAGCTTTTCCAGCTTTAGCAGTAGTCTTTTTTTTTGCAGTGGTCTTTTTGGTAGCAGCTTTTTTAGTAGTTGCTTTTTTTGCTTCGGGTTTTTTGCTTTCAGCGCTTTCTTCAGCGGCTGATTTTTCGGTTGGTTTTTTGGCCATTTCCGAGGATTTTGTATTCTGCAAACGGGAATGCCTTAGTTGCGATTACAGAAGCTGTTTATGTATTTTTATACTTTGCTTTTCGGCTTTTCCTACCAACAAAAAGCTTGCAAATATACCTCTAATGGCTTGATAAACAAATATTTTATCTGTTTTTTATCATTGCTCAATGGATCCGTTTTAGCACTTGTGTGTACAATTGCTCATATACCTGCTCTATAGTGAGGTCACTTACGTCAATCTCAACCGCATCTTCAGCTTTTAACAAAGGAGCAAATGCCCTACTAGTATCTTGACTATCACGATCTTTTACACTTAAAAGTACCTCGTCGTAGGATTCTTGAAGACCGGCTAGCAATTGTTCTTGGTGCCTTCGTTTAGCACGGACTTCTGGAGTTGCTGTCAAAAAAAACTTACATTCTGCTAGTGGAAAAACTACAGTTCCAATATCTCGTCCGTCCATGACGATGCCTTTATCGGCACCGAGTGCTTTCTGCTGTTTGCTTAAAAAAGATCGTACAGCTTTTTGAGCGGCCACCTTACTTACGTATTCATTAATTTTTGGATCACGAATGGCCTGACTTACATTAACTCCATTTAAAAAAGTCTGTTGTTTACCCGCACTACCTTCAAAATGAATTTTGATCTGATCCAGTGAACGACACAATAACTCTAGATCTACACTTCCTTTGGGTTCCTGATCTAATGCAAAGAGAGTTACAGCCCGATACATCGCACCTGTATCCACATAGGTGTAATTTAATGCATTTGCAAGACGTTTTGCCTGAGTGCTTTTGCCTGTTGCAGCATAACCATCAATTGCAATGATCAATTTATTCATGATTTAAAAATAGCATTTAATTTCTAGGATGAGATTAAACGCTTGGCGTTAACAACCTTTTGGGCAGTAACAGCTATGGCAATTACCTCGTGCATTTCAGACACATAGTGAAATTTTAATCCTTTTAAGTATTTAGGGTTGATCTCTTCTATGTCTTTTTTATTTTCCTTGCACAAGATGATTTCTTTGATTTTAGAACGTTTAGCGGCAAGTATTTTCTCTTTAATCCCACCCACAGGAAGCACTTTACCTCTTAAGGTGATTTCGCCTGTCATTGCTAAACTTTTCTTTACCCTTTTTTGCGTAAAAAGGGAGACTAACGAGGTCAACATGGTTATTCCTGCACTAGGTCCATCTTTTGGGGTAGCTCCTTCAGGTACGTGTATGTGAGTATTGTATTCGTCAAATTTAAATTCAGAAAGTCCTATGTACTCGGCATTTGCCTTAATGTACTCCATGGCAATGGTTGCCGATTCTTTCATTATTTTACCCAAATTCCCAGTTATACTTAAACTTCCCTTTCCTTTGGAGATTGCCGACTCGATAAAAAGGATATCACCCCCAACGGATGTCCATGCCAAACCAGTGACCACACCAGCTACATGGTTGTTTTCATAGAGATCTCTATGAACCTTCACTGGACCAAGTATCTCGGTCAAATCCTCAATAGCTGGGGAAATGTTGTAATCCTCTTCCATCGCTAGAGATTTGGCTGCAAAACGCACTGCTTTTGCCACTTGTTTTTCTAAACCTCTGACCCCAGATTCTCGGGTATATCCCTCAACTATTTTTTCTAAAACAGCTTTCTTTAAATTTAATTGAGTTTTTTTCATCCCGTGCTCCTTTAACTGTTTTGGCAATAAAAACTTTTGGCCAATAGCAGTCTTCTCTTCTATGGTATAACCGCTAACGGAAATCATTTCCATGCGATCTCTCAATGCTCT
>JAYPMN010000160.1:0-4423 GCA_038129925.1 Flavobacteriaceae bacterium | reverse complement strand
ATTTTGCGGGAGGTTGTAACGTTCAATTTGCAGTAAGTCCAGATGAAAAAGAGGACATTATTGCCATTGAGATCAATCCTCGTGTTTCACGTTCTTCTGCCCTTGCAAGTAAGGCTACTGGTTACCCAATAGCAAAAATAGCTTCTAAATTGGCAATTGGTTACAGTCTGGATGAATTAGACAATCAAATTACTAAATCTACTTCTGCTTTATTTGAGCCCACGCTCGATTACGTCATCGTTAAGATTCCACGATGGAATTTTGATAAATTTGAAGGCTCAGACAGAACTCTAGGTTTGCAGATGAAGGCTGTGGGAGAAGTAATGGGTATTGGCCGTTCGTTTCAAGAAGCCTTACACAAAGCTACGCAGTCTTTGGAAGTTAAAAGAAATGGTCTTGGAGCAGACGGTAAAGGATTGAAAGAATACGATCAAATTATTGAAAAACTTACACATGCAAGTTGGGATCGAGTCTTTGTGATTTACGATGCTATCCAAATGGGAATTCCTCTCAAGCGGATTCATGAAATCACAAAGATTGATATGTGGTTCTTGAGGCAATATGAAGAATTATACTTTTTAGAAAAAGAGATTTCAAATTTTGACATTAATACAATTGATCAAGCACTATTACTCGAAGCTAAACAAAAAGGATTTGCAGATAGACAGGTAGCCCATATGTTGAAGTGTTTGGAAAGTGAAGTTTATAAAAAACGAACGGAACTAGGAATCCAAAGGGTATACAAGCTAGTAGATACTTGTGCTGCTGAATTTGCAGCTCAAACACCTTATTATTATTCCACTTTTGAAGCTAAAATCCAGAAAAAAGACGGAGAACTTTATTGCGATAACGAAAGTAAGGTAACTGATCGTAAAAAGATTGTTGTTCTGGGTTCAGGCCCCAATAGAATTGGACAAGGGATTGAATTTGATTATTGTTGTGTTCACGGGGTACTGGCAGCTAGCGAATGCGATTATGAAACCATTATGATTAATTGTAATCCAGAGACTGTATCTACAGACTTTGATGTGGCCGATAAACTCTATTTCGAGCCTGTTTTTTGGGAGCATATTTTTGATATCATACAGCATGAAAATCCTGAGGGTGTGATCGTGCAATTAGGTGGACAAACGGCGCTAAAATTAGCTGAAAAATTGGATCGTTACGGGATAAAAATCATTGGAACGAGTTACCAATCGTTGGATTTAGCCGAAGACCGCGGAAGCTTTTCAACGCTTTTAAAAGACAACGACATTCCTTACCCAGAATTCGGGGTAGCTCAAACTGCAGATGAAGCACTTCAACTTGCAGATGAACTTGATTTCCCAATTTTGGTAAGACCTTCCTATGTCTTGGGTGGACAAGGAATGAAAATAGTCATTAACAAAGAGGACTTGGAAGCTCATGTAGTTGATTTACTTCAAAAGATTCCAAATAACAAACTTCTTTTAGATCATTATTTAGATGGTGCAATTGAATGTGAGGCAGATGCTATTTGTGACGGAGAAAATGTTTACATCATTGGAATTATGGAGCATATTGAGCCCTGTGGTATTCACTCAGGAGATTCCAATGCTACCTTGCCCGCATTTAACTTAGGGCAGTTTGTACTTCAACAAATTAAAGATCATACCAAGAAAATTGCACTTGCACTTAATACTGAAGGATTAATCAATATTCAATACGCTGTGAAAGACGATAAAGTTTTTGTCATTGAAGCGAATCCTCGTGCTTCTAGAACAGTGCCTTTTATAGCGAAAGCTTATAATGAGCCATATGTGAACTTCGCAACTAAAGTTATGTTAGGGGAGAAAAAAGTAACAGATTTTACATTCAATCCTCAGTTGGAAGGTTATGCGATCAAGCAACCTGTATTCTCATTTAATAAATTCCCTAATGTGAACAAACAACTGGGTCCAGAGATGAAGAGCACAGGAGAAAGTATCTTATTTATTGAAGATTTAAAAGATGATGCTTTTTACGATTTATACGCTAGGCGTAAAATGTATTTGACCAAGTAATAGATTTTATTTAGTTTTACAACAAACACTGGATGAAAATGCATAGGATAGAAATGAAAGCTGTTTTAGGACTAATAGTAATCGCGATACTGACGCGTTTGTTACCACACCCACCAAATTTTGCTCCAATTACAAGTATTGCGCTCTTTTCGGGATTTCATTTTGCCAACAAACGATTGGCACTGTTTATCCCCTTGATTGCCATGTTTTTGTCTGACCTTTTTATAGGCTTACACGACCTAGTTCCTATCATTTACCTTTCTTTTATTTTGATTTCAGTGATGAGCTTTTACATGAAATCCCTTTCATTTACCAATGTTATTTTGGGCTCTAGTGTATTCTTTGTGTTGAGTAATTTAGGAGTTTGGTTTTTTTATTACCCGCTGACTTGGGCTGGCTTAACTTCTTGTTTTGTTTTAGCCATACCATTTTTTGTCAACGCCCTTGCAGGAGATCTTTTTTACACCTCTATACTTCAGCTTTCATTCAAAAAAATAAAAACTTTTTCTCCTATAAGCGCTTAAATAGTTCTAATTTTGTTAAAAAGGTTCTTATTAGTTTAAGATGAAGAGGGAATTTGGTTAAAATCCAAAACTGTACCCGCAACTGTGAGCTTAGTCCCAAGGGACATTTTAATTCTTCTAGAGCCACTGTCGATTTGTTGATGGGAAGGTGAATTAAAATGCAAGTCAGGAGACCTGCCTTTGAGGTTTAATGTTTTCGATTTCGGGAATAAGATCAAGAAGACATATTTTAGATTAAATGAAATTCAACTTATCGGGGGTTATCATACTATTACTTTGCGTAAACAGCTTTAGGCTTTTAGCACAGCGGTCAGACATTGACAGTTTAACTGTTCAGTCTACCAACTTAGAGGAAGTTGTGGTTAGTGATTCCAGATTTCCACTAAAACGATCTCAATCGGGAAAACCAATCGTAAAAATCAATGCCGATGAAATTTCTAAATTCCAAGGATTGGGTTTGAGCGAATTAGTTCGCCAATACGCTGGGATTGAAATTATCGGAAGCCAGTCTTACGCTGGTCAAAATAAAACGATTTCTTTCAGAGGCGGAAGAAATAGACAGGTGTTGATTCTAATCGACGGTGTCCGTGTTTCAGATCCTTCGCGAATAGACAATGATTTTAATCTGAACTTTTTAAGCTTGGATCAGATCGAATCGATTGAGATAATGAAAGGGGCCTCAAGCACGCTATACGGAAGTTCTGCAGCAACAGGAGTCATACAGATTCAAACCAAAAAAGTAGAAACAGGATTTCGAGCGAGTCTACAATCCAGCTTTGGATCTGATCAGAATCAAGACAGTTATTTTGATATAAACCTCTTTAAAAATAGCCTGGATTTGAGTTATGGTACAGGAAAAATCAATGCAAAAGCTTACGCTTTTAGCCATGAAACAAATGGAATGAGTGCAGTTATCAGTCCGGAATTAGATCCCTTTTCTCATTATAATATTGGGGCAAGCATGCGGTTTAAGCCCAATGCAAAATTTGATTTACGATCAGGTTACGACAGATCATCAATCAACTCAGATTACGACAACAGCTTTCCCTTAGAGGATGCAAATTTTAAGTTCATGACCAATATGGATCGTTTTCATATAAGCCCTGACTATAATTATACAAATGGTGGGGCGAGTTTAAAATTTGGTCATCAGAAAATAACCAGAGATTTTCAAAGTGCATATCCTTTTCAGACCCAAGGAGAGAACACCCAAATCGAACTAAATAATCGTTATGTATTTCGATCAAAGTTCTATAGCGTAGTAGGTTCACTGTATCAGAAGCAAAAAGCAGACTATGAAGGCGGACAAGAACTGAGTCAAACAGATTTTTTTGGTAATGTGGTTGCAGTATTTTCCGATCGATTTAGAGTAAATATTGGAGGACGTTTAAACAGTCATAGTACTTACGGTAATCATTTTACCTATAGCATCAACCCTTCTTTTCAATTGGTTCAAAATGATCAGCAATCGCTTAAATTTTTAGGAGCACTTGGCTCTGCCTTTATTGCACCAAGTCTTTATCAATTATACGACCCTTATTCTGGAAATGAAGACCTAGAACCTGAAGAAAATACCTCTTTTGAAACAGGATTAGAGTACGTTATTTCAGATTGGAATATGAGTGTCACTTATTTTTATAGAAACGAAAACCCGTCATTGATTTATGATTTGAGTACTTATCGCTATGAGAATGCCCAAGAAGAGGCTACATACAGCGGAATGGAAATACAGTTTTCGGGTTCTTTAGCAGATAAATTGCGGTTGAATCAGCAAACAACTTTTACCTCTACAAAAGATGGTGATTTAAGGTATTTACCAAAATTTTCATCTCAAACAGCGCTAAGCTACAGTTTCAACACAAATCGCCAATTAAGTTT